>JBCCZH010000248.1:0-5159 GCA_039188075.1 Pseudomonadota bacterium | reverse complement strand
CTGCTGCATTGATAATGCCGCGAATACTGATGCCACCTGCAGAGAAGTTCCCTTGCGTGGATCCGAAGTTCGGAATGTTGAACTGAAGATCCGATCCAGTATCAATATTAAGACGTTCCAGGGCATCCGGGTCAAAAGCCGAAACCGCGATCGGAACATCCTGAATGGATTCATCACGCTTTTGCGTGGTCACCACAACGGTGTTCAGGGTGCGGGCATCGGCGTCTTCATTATCGTCTTGCGCAACCGCGACGGGCGCGGCGACGGACATGGCGAGTGCCGAAGCCCCTGCCAACAAGACATAATTCGAGTGTCGTTTGACTTTCATTAATTAACTCCTCCCTCAGTGCCTGTTTTTATTATTTGGCACGAGTTTTTTGCGTTTCCTCATGGGCTTCCCGTGTTGTCCGGGAATGCCGCACCGTCATGACAGGGTGAGCCGCGACATTTTGTCAATGATTTACGTTGGGTGAGGGGCTGTGATCTTTCGCACAGCGCGACGATCATCTCACACCCGATTCACCCCTGTTTTTTTTCGAATTCGAACATAAAAAAAGGCGCCTCAACGTGTGTGGCGCCTTTGTTTGGTGGGGCTCGGTCGTCGTCCGAACGCTCGGATTTACCAGCGTTTGGATACCGTCACGCCATATGTGCGAGGCTCGTTCAGGAAAACATTGGTGAACAGGCCTGAACTGTCATCGGTGAGATAGGCGCCGGTGACGACTTCCTCATCCGTGATGTTCTTGCCGAACACTTCGATGGACCAGTCATTCTCTGTGTTCATCAATTGCAGCGACAGGTTGATATTGTCCCAGCTATTAAGCTGATCGCGCTGGGTGTTCCAGATCCGGCTGAAAGCGTCGGCCTGATAGTAATAGTCACCGCGAACCCGAACATCGAAATTCCCGTCAAAAACGCCTTCCCAGGTATATTCAGCACCGAAATTGAAGGTGGTTTCGGGCGTGCCAGGCAAGGCGTTTCCGTCAAGGTCGACCGCGTCACCATCGAATGGCTCAAACGCCGTCGCGGTCTGAAGGTTGCCTTCGGTATCTGTGTAGGTGACGGTGACCCCATCCAGTCCAAACAGACCTTCCGCGCCTTGCAGGGCACCCGAGCACAGTCCCAGTGTATCGCCAGGATTCGCCAATCCTCCGGCGATCGCGCCGAGCAAGGTCGCATAACCTTGTGCTGAGACCACACAGTTCGAAGCGGTTGAGAAATTCTTCAACACGATCAGGTCACTGCGACCATTGGTGCGGTCCAGAACGTCAACGCCGAATGTATCGACAACCTGGGCGTCAAGAAGACCGAGATTGGCGTTCAGGACCAAGGTCGATGCAGGGTTCCAGACGGTCTCGATCTCGACCCCGGTAATCTCGGCATCGACATTGAAGTTGGCCGACGTTCGGTTCACGATCGCACTGATCTGATAACCTTCATAATCGTAGTAAAAACCGGTTGCATTCAACTGCATCGCACCGCCCGCGAGCGTGTTTTTGGTGCCGATCTCGTACGAGTTGATGAATTCAGGATCAAAGGTCTGTGGCACGCCCGACGTATTGTCCGCTGGCTGCGGTGGATTGATGCCGCCGCCCTTATACCCGCGCGAATAGAAGGCATAGATCAGTGTGTCTTCAGACCAGCTGAAATCCGGTGACCAGTCGAACCCGAACCGGCCCGTCACTTCCTCGAATTGCGCGTTCAAGGTGCCGTCGCCACCATTGTCCGGGGATGCACCTGCATTCGGGACGAAGACCAGTGGATCCGGACGACCGGCATCTGGTGTGGCCAGGAAGGTCGGAATGTTGCCGACTTCCTTCTTATCATCGGTGTAGCGCAGACCGAGCGTGAACTGGAGCTCGTCTGTCACATCATAATAGGCTTCACCGAAGACCGCAAAACTATCGAGCTTATACGGTGTGATCGACCGGAAATAGTTGCGATCGGTGCCGTTTCCAAGATTATCGAGCGCCGTTGCCCCGGCATTCGCCGCATCAGCGATCGAGAATACCTCTTCGCCGCCGGCCAGGACTGCGGCTGCATTGTTTGCCTGGATGAAAGCACTACCGGTATTAAAGAACACATAGTAGCTCTCAACCGGATCCGGGCCTTGATTAACCTCAAAGTCCAGTTTGATGGCGCCGAGGTTGAAGTTTAGCGGGCCATCGAAATCCGACTGTAAACGAAGCTCGTGAGACGATTGTTCAGCGTCCAGGCCGGACAGGTCTGCTTGTTCCAAGAAATTCGCCGGGCCCAATTGTGGGTCGCTCACCACGCCGCCTGGGAACAGGGTCGGGAATGCGGCTGCAATCAATGGTGCAGACGCGCCGTTCAACGCAACAAACGGCGATGGTGCTGTGTTGAAAAAGGAGACCGGGGCGGCTTCGTTATAGTCTTCCTGCGAGGCCAGGAAGTTCTCATTATAGCTGCCAAGATAGGTGGCAGTCAGTGAATCAGTGACATCATATTCGCCGCGCCACATGATAAAGGTCTGCTCGGCTTCAAAGGTTGGATCGAACGAACTCGCAATCGTGCGATTGTCTGCGATATAAGGCCCCGGCTCAAACCCGGTAATGTTCCCGTCGGCACCAATGCCCCCGGTCACACCTGCCAGGACGCCAAACACACCTGTGCCCAGAGTCGAGGAGCCATTGATCCCGCCGAGCGAGGCTGGATCATCGACTGCAGCGTCAACACAGCCTTGCGAGGTAATCAACTGATCAAACGGACTGATGCCAATGCCATTGAATGAGGTTAGTGTCGGATCTGTGGCACAGAATTGCTTGCCCGAGCGCAGACGCGAATCTTCTTCTTCGAAATGCTCGACCATCAAGAGTGTTCTCAATTTGTCGGTCGGCTCCCAAGCGAAGCTGCCGCGAATGCTGAACAGATCGCGATCATCAATGTCATTGCCTGTGGTTACATTCTCGGCGAAGCCATCACGGCTGAGATACGATCCGGCAAGGCGCAGGGCCGCCGTCTCACCAAAGGGGATATTGATCATGCCCTTGGTTTTGATCGTATTGAAATTTCCATAGGTAACCCGAGCATCGGCCTGAAATTCTTCCAGCACAGGTTTGGCTGTGATCGTGTTGACCACGCCGCCGGTCGCGTTTCGACCGTACAGAGTCCCCTGTGGGCCTCGCAACGTCTCAACCCGCTCGACATCAAAGAACTCGGCTTCGAAAAGATTGTTGGCCGTTAGGGGGACATCGTTAAGGTGCACACCAACGCCAGCATCGGCAGCGGTTGAAACGGCGTCGACGCCAATCCCCCTGATTCGAAAGTTGAACCCGGTAAAGTTGCCGCGCGTGAAGTTGACGTTCGGAATGGATTTTACCAGATCAGGGCCGCCTGCGAGCTGAAGTTTATCCAGCGATTCCTCATCAAACGCCGAGACAGCGATTGGAACATCCTGGATTGATTCCTCAGTTTTCTGAGTGGTGACGACCACCGTACTGAGCGTGCGTTGTTCTGCGTCTTCATTATCGGCTTGCGCCGACGCGACCGATGCGGTGCCGCTTAATGCGAGTGCGGACGCGCCCGCCAACAGAAAATAATTCGAGCGTCGTGAGACTTTCATATGCTAACTCCTCCCTCGATGCCTGCTTTTTTGGCACGAGATTTTATTGCGTTTCCTCAGGGGGCTGCCCATGTTGTCCGGGAATGCCTCATCTCGCATGACGGAGCCGAAGCAGCGTTTTGTCAATGCGTATCCACGCGGAATGCTTTATTGCAGAATTAAGTGTGACATTTGATACACGAAACCACGTCTTTATAAGATAACAGGAATACAGGGACGCCAAGAAAGAAAGTACAATGTCTGAGCGCTCTGCCCTTGTTCTGTTTTCAGGTGGTCAGGATTCGACCATCTGTCTGGCGCATGCCCTGGCGCATTATGACCGCGTGGAAACAGTCGGCTTTGACTACCGGCAACGCCATGCGGTCGAGCTCGAATGCCGTCCGCGCGTGCTTGAAGCGATCAAGACGGCGTTTCCGGACTGGGCATCCAAGCTCGGCCCGGATCGGGTTTGCGACGTTTCCGTCCTGGCCGAGATTTCAGACACCGCAATGATTACCGAAACCGAGATCGTCATGGCGGCGAATGGCTTGCCAAATACGTTCGTGCCCGGGCGCAACCTTCTCTTCCTGACCCTGGCCGGCGCGATCGCCTGGCGGCGCGGGATTTCCAACCTGGTCGGCGGCATGTGCGAGACCGATTATTCCGGCTATCCGGATTGTCGGCGCGGCACGCTGGATGCGCAGGAACTGACCCTGGCGCGCGGCATGGATCGCCCGTTCAGCATCGACACGCCCCTGATGTGGCTCGACAAGGCCGAGACCTGGGAACTGGCGGAGCAGCTTGGCGGGCAGGTCCTGATCGACCTGGTAATCGAAGAGACCCATACCTGTTACCTGGGCGATCGCTCCCATCGGCATGAATGGGGCTATGGCTGCGGCACCTGTCCGGCCTGCGAATTGCGTCAGCGCGGCTATGAGACCTGGCGGGCGAAAGTACCGGCATGAAGACCTATTCCGTGAAAGAAGCTTATGTCACGCTGCAAGGCGAGGGCGCGCAAACCGGGCGTGCGGCGGTATTCCTGCGCTTTGCCGGCTGCAATCTCTGGTCCGGACTGGAGCGGGATCGCGCGACGGCGACCTGTAATTTTTGCGATACCGATTTCGTTGGCACGAATGGCGAGAATGGCGGCAAGTTTGCCGGCGCACAGGCATTGGCCGCGCACGTCTCTCAAGTCTGGGCGACGGCTTCACCGGAAGGCGGCAAGCCCTATGTGATCTGCACGGGTGGGGAGCCGCTTCTTCAACTCGACGCCAAGGCCATCCAGGCATTGAAATCAGCCGGTTTCGAAATCGGAATTGAAACCAATGGCACGCTCATCGCGCCGGCAGAGCTCGACTGGATCTGCGTCAGCCCAAAAGCAAATGCCGCGCTTCAGCAGCGCTCTGGCAATGAATTGAAGCTGGTCTTTCCGCAAGACGAAGATGAGGCACATCCGTCAAATTTCGAAAGCTTGCAGTTTGAACACTTTTTTCTGCAACCCAAAGATGATACGGCGCACGCCCAGAACATTGCGGCCGCGGCCGCCTATTGTATGAAGCATCCAAAATGGCGACTAAGCTTACAAACCCACAAACTG
>JBCCZH010000247.1:0-5164 GCA_039188075.1 Pseudomonadota bacterium | reverse complement strand
TGACAGACACCGTCTCTGTCACGCTGGAAGGGCGCTATGCGGAAGAAGACATTGAACGCAATGCGCCGGGTGATCCAACGCAGACCGCGAGCTTCGACAATTTCGCGCCCCGCGCCACGATTGACTGGCAAGTGACGCCGGACAATCTGCTCTATGCGGTCTATGCCGAAGGTCAGAAGCCAGGCGGGTTCAATTCAAACCAGGCTCAGCTTGCCGGCCTCGGCACCTTTGAAGAGGAAGAAGTTGCGTCGATCGAGATCGGCTCCAAGAACGTCCTGTTTGGCGGTCAATTGACGGCCAATCTTGCCGGCTTCTTCAATGAGGTCGAAGGCTATCAGCTGACCCAGAATGTCCGGGTCAATGACACCAATACGACGTCTGCGACGGTCAATGCCGGTGATGCGGAAATCCTCGGCCTCGAGGCTGAATTCCGTCTGACGCCAGACAGTATTGAAGGTCTGACCGCGACATTGAACTATGCCTGGACGGATACCGAATTCACTGCGGGCCGCGATCAGAATGAAGGCGTCCTGCTCGATACGCTGGACGATATGCTGGTCAACGGTTCGGTTGGCTGTGAAATTCTGGCCGATCCTGCAGATCCGAGTTCTGAGTGTTTGCAGAACGCGTTTGGCTCTATTGTCGGGCGCGAGATTCCGCGGACCGCGGAACACCAGATCTTCTTCGATCTGGATTATCGCGGTGCCACAGGATACGCGGAGTGGGACTTCTTTGCCGGGGCCAACGTGTCCTACGAATCCAGCAAGTTCTCGCAGGTCCATAATCAGGCGGAAACCGGCGATGCCACGCTGGTGGGCGCGCGGGTCGGGATCACCAATGGCCAGCACACGTTGCGCCTTTGGGGCCGGAACCTGACGGATGAAGATTCGTCTCCGCTGGTGCTGCGCTACGCAGATGGCGGCGACAGCTTCAAGCGGAACTTTGTTGGTACGCTGCGCCGTGGCTCCCAAATTGGCGTCACGCTGAGCACAGAGTTCTAGGCCTGATGGCCAGACTGGATTAATCATCAAAGGGCGGATCGATAGGGTCCGCCCTTTTTTCAAAAGAGGTGGAAACATGTGGCAACGGCTGACCTTAAGCACCGCGATTATTTCCTTCACCGCAGCCTGCGCCACGGCGCAGGAACCTCAGGCCACAGCGCCAGGCTGGCTGGTCAAGGATTATCAAGAATTTGTCGAGCAGTTTGAAGGCCGGTGGGACAGTGATCGCCACGTCTTCTTTGCCGAAGATGCGGGCATGGATGTCGAGCAGATTGCGCCCCGCCAGCATATTGAGATCACGCCGGCTGTTCTGAGCGAGGAAGCCGATCCGGATTCGCTCGTCGCGGTGTTTCAGGCGGTCCGAACGGTTGACGGGGAAGATCCGGCAACTTTGGTGCACACGATCACGCTCGACGCGACACGGCAGCAGATTCGTCAGTCCATCGCGTTGCCGGGCGGCGTGCTGCCACCCAGCCCGACCGGATGCGATGTCTATTGGCAGCGCCAGGGCGGGCAGTTTCAAGGCGAGGCGGTGGGCGATGGCTGCGATGCCCTGTTCCCGCGCCCGGTGTCCGACGCGCCGCTCAATGCCAGCATGATGCTTTCGGACAAGGATTTCTGGGTCACCGCCGCCCGCGGGAGCGAGATGGTTGAAGCGCGGCTTCGGCGTGCTCGCCCATTCGAATGCTGGACCGCGATTTTGCGCGGCGCCTCGCACGGGGATTCGGGCGAAGGCATGCGCGACTGGGATTTCCGTCGCGGTGTCACCTTGCATGATCAGGGCGGTGAAGCTGTGCTGATGACGGACGAGGAAGAACCGCGCAAGATCCGCCTGCGCCTGCGCAATGTGGACTGGCCCTATGGCACCAATCGTCCTTCTCTCACGCTTTACATCATGGAAGGCGAAAGCGATCGTGCTATGTCTTATGCCTGGAATGAAGGCGACGCTGAACGGATCGGGATCAATCTGCGCTGGATCCAGGCCAGCTGCACCTATGCGCCGGATAGCGAGGCGGACTAATCAAACGGGAAGCTCCGTCGTGTTTTTCAGGCATTCCATGGCGAACGTGGCGCTGACATCGGCGACCTCGATCTTCGAGATCAGGGATTTGTAGACCCGGTCATAATCGGCAACGGAACTGACCGCGATTTTCAGCAAATAGTCGACTTCGCCCGCCATGCGATAGAACTCGACGACTTCCGGAATGGCCGAGACGGTCTTCGCGAATTTTTTCAGCCAGGCGGATGAATGATCGCTCGTCTTGACCGCGACGAAGACGGTCTGGCCGAGGCCGAGCTTGTCCGGGTCGCAAATCGCGACACGCCCCTGAATGATGCCATCGTCCTCGAGTCTGCGTACGCGCCGCCAGCACGTGTTGACCGAGACGCTCAACCGCTCGCCTATGGTCTCCAGGGGAGTCGTCGAATCGGCTTGCAGGATTTTCAGGATCTGGCGATCTGTATCGTCAATGTTCCTCATGATTTCGGTGTATAGTCGAAAAATATTACGAAAAATAGTCTTTCATAGCTAAAGAACGTAATGATTTTTGATATTTCATGCGGCAAACTCCTCGCATAGGAGATTGTGATGGCGTTTTCTGGTCTGACCGAGATCGAGTTTTGTGAGCAACGCAAGTTGAACTCGCTCGCCCATATGATCGGGCGGACCCCGCTGCTCGCGGTCCATCTGACGTGGAAAGGCGAGCGCCGTGTCATATTTGCCAAGGCCGAACACTACAATCTGACGGGCAGTATCAAGGACCGGATGGCGCTGAACATCCTGCGGTGCGCCTATGCCACCGGCGCCCTGAAGCCGGGCGACACAATTGCTGAAGCGACCAGTGGAAATGCCGGAATCGCGATTGCCGCGCTTGGGCGCGCGCTCGGTCATCCGGTGCGCATCTATATGCCGGACTGGATGAGCGAAGAACGAAAGTCCTTGCTCCGCTCCCTCGGCGCGGATCTGCATCTGGTCTCGCGAGAAGAGGGCGGGTTTCTCGGCGCGATTGCGGCGACGGAAAAGCTGGCCGCGGCGCGGGACGATGTCTTCCTGCCTTGCCAATTCGCCAATCAGGAAAATTGCAACGCGCATGAAGCCAGCACGGGTCCCGAGATCCTCAGTCAGCTGGCCTCCCTGAATCTCACCCCTGACGCGTTCATTGCCGGGGTTGGCACAGGCGGCACAATCATGGGCGTGGGCCGTGCTTTGCGTCAGGCCGCGCCAGCTGTGAAAGTGCATCCGCTCGAGCCGTCGGAATCGCCGACCTTGTCGACCGGATACAAAATCGGGTCGCATCGCATTCAGGGCGTTTCCGATGATTTCATTCCTGCCATCGTCAAGCTCGATGAGATTGATGACGTGATTTCCGTGAGTGATGGTGATGCCATCCTCATGGCCCAAAATCTTGCTTCCGAGCTGGGACTTGCTGTCGGCATATCCTCCGGTGCCAACTTGATTGGTGCACTGGCCGTCCAGGACCAGCTCGGAAGTGAGGCGACTGTCGCGACGATTTTCTGTGATGATAACAAGAAATATCTGTCGACGGACCTCGCCCGAACCGAACCTGTCAAACCGGATTATGTGACGCCGGATGTCAAGCTGATCGGATTTGAGAGCATTCCCTATTATGCCGCGGAACCAGCCGCCGCTTCGATAATGGCATAAGCGGCGCGTTCGCCGGACTCCATCGCGCCTTCCATCCCCGTGTGCAAATAAGACGTATGCTCGCCGGCAAAGTGCAATCGGCCGGAGGGTTGCGTCACGCGCTCGGCCCAGGGCTGTATCTGGCCGGGCGCCCAATGCATATAGGCGCCGCCGCTCAAGGGCTGGTCCTCATCCCAGCGCACGACAGCATGTGCCTTGGCCTTGATCCCGCGCGTATTGGCGAGGGTTTCCTCAGCGAGCAGTTTCCAGTCCTCATCACTCACCGAGGGGCGCGTGCCGATCCCATTCACCCAGCAGGTCAAAGCGACCGTCTCGCCAGCGGCGTTGCGCACCGGGAAGACGCGCTCGATCGGCGTGTCGGTCCACATCATGATTGGCAAGTCGTCCGTCGGTGCCTGTTCGAGCTCCAGATGAACCTGCTGGATTTGCGTATACGGCATTTGATCAATGATCGGCTGAATGGGCGGCGCGTCATCTGGCACGGTGAGCGCAAGTTTTCGAAGCACGGGGAAGGGTAGGGTGCTGATCGCGAAGGCCGCGCGATAGGTGGTTCCACCGGCGGTGATTTCGACTCCTTCATTTGTTGCCGCGATCGCCGAGACCGGGCTTCCCATCTTTACTGCGCCGTCGGCGAGGCTCGCGGCCATGGCTTCGGGCAGGCGCTGCGAGCCGCCTTCAATTTCCTCCGATCCGCCGGTTGACGTGTCGATTGCGAACAGGGTCAGGCTGCGCCACAGATTCAGCATTGAGTATGTGCTGAGATCATTGGCGTTGAGTGCGATATTGCACAGCGCTTGCGCGTCGGCGGTAAAGCCGGCTCTCTCCAGAAAGCTCTGGGCGCTGATATCATATTCGGTACCGATCTCGCGCCAGGCATATTGATCGACGAGCGGGTTCTGACCCGCGGCCGCCATGAACAAGGCCGTGTCCGGGGTGGCGCGCTTGAACGCCTCTGGAAACGGATTCTCAGACGCTTCGGCCCAATCGCGTGCGTCAAAGACACGATTGCCGAGGACCATGGCCTTGTCGCGTGATCCGCCTGGCGCGGGCGGCACGACCTTCAGGCCGAGATCGATGGCCGACGATCGAATGCGGGCATAGGTTTGCCCGACTTGCTGGCCGCCCGCCTCTGGTCGCCCCGGGACCTGGTCCAGTGTCCACATGCGTCCGCCAATGCGCGTATCCGCCTCCAGCACGATGACCTTGAACCCATCGGCTTCCAGCATGCGTGCAGCGTGCAGACCCGCCAGGCCGGCGCCCAGAATCAGGACGTCAGCATCCTGCCTGTCTTGCACAATTGGTGTGCAACTGGCTGTCAAAGCCGCCCCAGAGGCGAGGACAAATCCGCGTCTTGTCAGTTGCATATCAGATTTTCCTCGACGCCTGCGTGAAAAGATATACCAATAGACAATAAGACGTTCGCTTCGCCAATAGCGAATACGAGGATTTGGAGGATTTCATGGTGCAAGACGGCGAATTCAAGCGTGGCTGGCCTGTA
>JBCCZH010000246.1:0-5167 GCA_039188075.1 Pseudomonadota bacterium | reverse complement strand
GAACCGGTGAGATTGGCGGCGGTCAGCGTGGCGCCCGTCAAATTCGCAGCAGAAAAGTCAGCTTCGAGCACTTGGCCCGCACGCAATTTTGCATCCGTCAGAATGGCGCCGATAAACTTGCCATTCTCGAGATGCGCGCCGCTCAGGTCTGTGCTCATCATTTGAGAGTTATTGAACTGCCCAAATTGAAGCTTGGCGCCGATCAGGATGGCATTCTCGAAGGAGGCGCCCGTGAAATCAGCGTGCCGCAGATCAGCGCCTTGCGCGATGGCATCGTTGAAATTGGTATTGTGTCCCTGGACGCCGCGAAGACTGGCTGCGGTCAGGTCTGCGCCGGGATAGCTGGCATCGGACAGGTTCCAGCCCGACAGGTTCTGACCGGCCAGGGGGCAGTCTGTGCAGGAACCGCTATAGGACGGCGCCCAGGAGATCCGGCTCGGGACCTCTTGTGCAAAGCTCATTTGGGTCGCGGCGAGCGCGCTACCCAAAATGGCCAAGGAACGCATGCCAAATTGAGTCTTCATGCGACCGGTCATAGGGGAAGTCCGGCGCGGACTGAACTGAAATTGTGGTAATCAAAAGGCCGCAAGCTCGTCTGTTGCAATCTTGCCGCACTCGCGGTCATCGGGCGCAGTTCGGGAGGGTTTTCCCTTTTGGCAATTTGGTATTTTGATCGCCGCAAGCCCGGTTGAGTTGCGCTTGTGTCAGCCCCTTGGCGAGAGACAGATCAGCGCCTGAGAAGTTTGCGCCAGTCAGGTCTGCCCCGGACAAGTTTGAGGCGCCAAAATAAGTACCGACCGCGATCGCATTCTGAAGGTTTGCGCGCGAAAAATTGGCGCGATTGAATCGAGCGCCAAAGAGATTGGCGATGGACAGATTAGCGCCCGTTAGATTTGCATCATCATAAGTGGTCAGGGCCAGATTTGACTGCCGCAAACGCGCGCCAGAGAGATCAATCTTCTGGGCATCCTTATAAGACAGCTCGGCCTGAAACAGATTACAGCCAGGGCAGGACTTGCCCTCTCTGACTTTTGCAATTTCGCCAGAATTCTGCGCAATCGCCGGACTTACCGTCAATCCGGCCACAAGAATAAGGCTCGCAAACTGTCTCAGCATGGGACGGATCTTTCGCGTCTCTGTTTCGTCTGCGAAACTGTCACGCAAACCGCGGGCCAGCCTGTGTAAAGGGCCTATTCAGACGCCTCAACCTTGCCCACTTGCCCGCAAGTATCGCAGACAATGTCGCCATCGGCTTCGTCCTGATACAGCGTGAAACTGCCGCAACTTGTACAGGCGTCGGGCAGATAGGACGGGGTTTCTCCCGTTGCAGCCTCGGCATTTTCAGCCTGTTCGTCCTCGCGCTCGGCCTCGCGTTCCTCGCGCTTCTTGTTGAGGATCACGATATTGTCCGGGATCTGCCCGCGCGAATAGCCACGTGAGATCAAATGGGCGGCTTCATCCGGCAAGGGTTGGGCGTGTGATTTCTCGATTCCGTCCTCAAGCCCGCGGCCGAGACCATCATGGGTGACATCGCCCAGTTCGGCGAGGTCCTCGCGCGCCAGGTAAGACACCGCGAGTTCACGGAAAATATAGTCCAGGATCGACGTCGCCCGGGTGATCTGATCGTTGCCTGTAACCTCGCCCGCCGGTTCAAACCGGGTGAACACAAAGGCATCGACATATTCTTCCAGCGGCACGCCATATTGCAGGCCGAGCGAGACCGCGATGGCGAAATTATTCATCAGCGACCGGAACGCCGCGCCTTCCTTGTGCATATCGATGAAGATCTCGCCGATGGAGCCGTCATCAAACTCACCGGTGTGCAGATAGACTTTGTGACCACCCACGGTCGCTTTCTGGATATAGCCCTTGCGGCGATCCGGAAGCCGCGTGCGCGACACACCGCTCGGCGCTTCGAACACGGTTTGCGGCGCTGCATCCTCGGCCATCAGGTCTTCGGCCAGCGCGGCAATGTGGGTCATGCGATCAGCGGTTAAGCGGTCCAGCTCTGTATCAAGGGCGGGTAACCAGGCGGAGATCTGGCTTTCCAGGACGGCTTCCACACTCAGGTCCGGGGTGGTCGCGCTCGAGAGGATGACGGTTATCCCGCACGCTTTCTGAATGTTCTTCGCGAGGGTCAGTGTGTCCTCTGAGTTCAACGCTTGGCTCAATTTAGCGGCGTCCAGGGCCGCACTTGCCAATTTGTCCGGCCGGCCGTCCAGAGCGTCTTCCGCCTCAGCGATTTCGCGTTTCGAAAAGCCGATGGATTTCAACAAGGCGCGACCATCTGCATCGAAGGATTCCGGTGCCAGGCGCAGATCATTCGAAATGATATCGTCCCCAAGAACCCAGCGAGAGAACGCGGCATTCAATGGCAGGCCTTCACCGAGCGCGCTTTTGACCTTGTCGATGGCCTGGGTTGAGAAGCCGCGCGTCCGCAAGATGTCGCCGCTAAAATGCGGCATCAATTCCAGATCGGCCGCAGCATCAATATCAGCCAGCAGAGCGGGCAGGGCGGCCGGGGCTTTGCGAGACAGGCCAATGCGCGCCATCAGATGCAGGTTCGGCTGATCGTCCTCCATCGCTTCGATTACAGTGGCCATTGGGCGCAGATTGAGTGTTGTGGGCTGGAACTCAGACAGAGCGCGGGCCGACAATGGGGTGAAGACGAGGGATATATCACGCTTGGTCTTGCGCGCAGCGCGCGGTTCCAGACCGAGAACCGTCGCGTGTTTCTTTGTGAAACTGCTTCCGGTCGCGATCGACTCGATCAGTTTGAGCAGAGCGATGACCGCATCCTGGTTGGCGAGTGTATAAGCCTGTCCGAGCCCCATCAGTGCCGCTGAAAGACCACATGGCACCAGGATCAGTTTGGGCCCGTGCTCTTCCAGGGCGGCGGAACAGAGATCGTCCAGAACATCCACTTCCAGACCATCCGGCGTGACAAAGCGCGCCAGATCCAGCGCCATGGCCGAATCAGTCGCGGCAGGGATCGGCGATGTTTCGATCAAAGCGCCGACGCCGGCCCGGCGAATGTCATTGATTTCGCCAAGCGTGGCAGTCTCGGCAACCAGGCAGGCCGGCGGGGCGGCGGCTTCAATCGCAGCATTGCGGAATGCATCCGCGAGCGATTCAAATCCCTGATCCTGTTGCAAAGCCTCTTCAATCAGGGCCAGCGGCACCCCGCGCGCGACCGCTTCGGCCAGTTCAGCGTTTTTCGGTGTATCGCCAAGCCCTTCCAGCAATTCGGCCATGGCCAGTTTGCTGGTCCGATCGAGCCGTTGATGAGTCGCCGCGGCGATCGCATCCGGCGCATCTTGCAGATTTGTCATCGGGATCGCGGTCAGGTCCGCAAAGGCCAGAATCGGGCTGATCAGCCCTTCTTCCATAGCCGTTGCCAGCAATTTCGCGTTGCGATCGGGTTTGGACATAAACTGCGCCCTCCAGCCAGAGCGGGCTTGACCTGGCCCGCGACATGATGTGTTGCCTGTCCTAACTAGATTCGGCGTCTTGCACGCGCCATAATGCGGTCAAATATCACTGTCAGGATGAACAATATGTTTAAACTGTTTACATGGTGGAATGGCATCAGCCCGGGCGGATGGTTCGACATCAAGCGCCGCGGGGTTCTGATCGGTAGCGACGAGTATGGAAATCGCTATTTCGAGGACCGCAAGATATCGGTTGAAGGCCGCAAACGCCGTTATGTGATTTACAATGGCGTTGCAGAGCCGTCCAAAGTGCCTCCGGAATGGCACGGCTGGCTACACTACACATTCAAAGAGCCCCCGACGGACGCACCGCTGAAGCGTCAGGACTGGGAAACTGATCACACACCAAACATGACCGGGACCGTGTTTGCATATCGTCCAAAAGGCAGTCTGCGGGAAGGTGGCGAGCGCCGCGAAGCAGACGCGGATTATGAGGCTTGGGATCCAAATGCGTGAATCCATTTTTGAAACTCTTGTCGGGCTCGGCGTGCTTATCGTGGCGGGCGTCTTTCTCTGGTTTGGTCTAGCGCGTGGCGCGGATGCCGGGGCCACAGGTGAAACCGTCGAAATCGGCGCCCGCTTTTCCAGCGCTGCCACGATCGATCGCGGCACCGATGTGCGCATGGCCGGGGTGAAGATCGGCACCGTACGCGATGTCGCCCTAGACCGGGACCGGGCCGAAGCCCTGGTTACGTTTGCGGTCAGTGCCGACATTCTGCCACTCGGCGATGGTACCAGCGCACGCGTTCAATCCGAAGGCCTGCTTGGCGGGGCCTATATCAATCTCGAGCCCGCGGAAGGCTTTGGTGACATCATCGCCTGCGGTGATGGCGAAGAGCTGTTCGGCGACACGGGCTGCGGCGAGATCCTTTACGCTCAGGGCTCCGTCGATCTGATGACGCTATTCGCATCATTCGCGTCTGGCGGTGGCGGCGGAGACAGCGAGTGATCCGCACCATCGGGCTGGGACTGATTGGGATCGCCATGGTTGCGCTCGCGGGCGCCCAGGAAAGCGATCAAGGCGTGCGGGATCTCGAACGCGAACTGTTCGGAAATGAAGAGACGACGGACGGCGAGGACGGCGATGAAGAAGAGCTGATCCCGAGCCAAAAACGTACGTATAAACAGTACGATACTGTCATATTGCGGGCGCTGGACAAGATCACTGGACGGTCCACGGATTTCGAAATGCTGGTCGGCGAGCCGAAAGTCTATGGCTCTCTGCGCATCGACTTGCAGACCTGTTTCCAGACGCCGCCGGAAGAGCCGCCGGAAAGCGCTGCCTTCCTGAAAGTGACCACCGCGAATACCACCCAGGTCCAGACCATGGCTGAGCCGCGCGACCTCACCGAAGAGGAATTGCTGGCATCAGAGGAACAGGACGAAGCCCCGGAGGTGCGGTTCTCCGGATGGATGTTTGCCTCATCCCCGGGTCTGAATGCGCTTGAGCATCCGGTCTATGATATCTGGGTAATTGCCTGCAGCGAGATTGATCCGTCCGAGCTCGAACCTCTCGAACCGAACGAATAGAAGTCCGCCTCAACGCGCAGGGCGCGCCACAAACGGGCGCGGAATGAGTCGCGGGTGATCTCCTCGAGCCCGAACTGTTCCAGGTGCGGATTATGGAATTGCGCATCGAGCAATTTATACCCGCCAACAATAAGCCGGGCGACGAG
>JBCCZH010000245.1:0-5168 GCA_039188075.1 Pseudomonadota bacterium | reverse complement strand
GTGGTCTTGCGACCGGTAAAATCATCGCGGCCCGTTTCCGTGGCGTCGATATAAGGCATGCATTCAGCCTTCATCTGGGTCAGGGCGGCGGCATCGAGCACGCCTTCGACAATACAGGCGCCATCCGATTTCAAGGCTTCGACCAGGGCGTCCGGTTTTGCGTCAGCAGGCAGGTATTTCAAAGGCATGATAGGCTCCCTCAGGTCGTTACGGGTTCAGGTTTGAATGCGGCGAGTATAGGCGAAATGAGCTGGTCGAGCAGAGCACGTTGGCGCGCTTCCGGCCAGAGGTCCGGCTCCAGCGTGACGCGCGTGCCAATACCATCGACGGCGGAGATGATGGCCGCGGCGGCAAGACGTGGATCAGGATGCGAGCCGGCCATGTTCTCGACCAAAGCGGTTTCAATCTCGGCATAATACTGTTGGTGTATCTGCGCCAAAGCCGGTGCATGGGGCGCGCGGCCCCAATAGGCGAGCCAGACCATCCACTCCTTGCGTCTCTCGGCATTGATCGGCAGCGCGTTGGCAATGTCATCCACCGTGGGGGCGCGGTCCGGCGTGCCGATCTGAATGAACAGGCGCGTACACACTTCTTCCAGCGCGGCGGCAAGAACGGCATCCTTGTCCGCGAAATAATGCGCGATGGATCCGGTCGTGACGCCGGCCATGCGCGCAATGTCGGTCAGCTTCACCCCGCTCAAGCCATTGGCTGCAATGGCATCGACTGCGGCGGAGGCAATGGCGCGGCGGCGTTCTTCATGGTCGACTATTTTTGGCATAATGGTGATAATAAATAAAGACGTGTATCTGTCAACGTTGAACGAGCGAAAGATGAGAGTGATTAAATGAACGTGTTCACATAATCGAAATCTTGTGTTATCACCGCATCAAAGATCGGAGAGAAACATGTCAGCCCCTATTACAGACAAGCCACCCATCGTCGATCGCGACTTTGTATCGAAGTTCATGGTCTCGGTCGATCGCCCCTTGGACTATGGCGTCTATTTCCTTTTTCACGACTGGTGGGAAGGGGCGACCACGGATGCCATCGATGCCTATATGGAAGAGCTGCACAACATTCCCGGTGCGACGGACTTCTTGCGCGAAGGTTATATTGCTGAGCCGCTCACGGTCGAAGGTTTGCGCCCTTATGGTCCTGGAACCCTTGGCGCCGCGTATCGGGACTTTGTCGAAGAGAATAATCTGATCGAGAATTTCGGTCGCGACTATCGCGCGTTTCAAAAACAGCTCAAATCCACGGGTAAGCTCGACCGGATGCCGGACGATATGGCCTATATGATGGTGCGAGGCACGCAGATTCACGATTTTATGCACGTTCTAACCGGTTACGGCGCTACCATCCCTGGCGAGCTGGCATTGGCGTCTTACTATCTCTCGCAGATCCGCTTTCCTTATCATGCCATTCGCCTGGCGGTGACGATGGCACACACGGCCCTGGTCGCTCCGAAAGGCGTGGTGCCGAGCATGGATGCCTTTGTTGATGGTTGGTATTATGGCCGCAACTCGACCAATATCAATTTCGAGAAATGGGAAGAGAGGCTGGGTGAGCCCTTGTCTGCGCTCCAGTCCGAAATGAACTTGCGTCAGATTGCGAAAGCCGCCTAAACGACTGTATGGCGAGACCCAAGGCGACCCCGGAACAACGCGCTGAAATTCGGCGAACCATACAGCGCGCCGCGCTGGAGCTGCATCGAGAGCAAGGCCTGGCAGGGGTTTCAGCGCGTGCTGTGGCCAAGCGAGCCGGGGTTTCGGTTGGCACGATCTATTCCTATTTCGGTGATCTGTCGGGGCTCGGTCAGTCGCTCTGGGAAGGCCCTGTGGCGCGTCAGGAAGATGCGTTTCGCGCGCTCGCCGGCGAATATGAAATCCCCCTGGACCGTATTGAGGCGCTGCTTGAGGCCTATTTGAAGTTCGGCATCGAGCAAGCGCAGCTTTACCGCAATGCACTCATGTTTGTTCGTCCACCAACTTTGGAAGTTCCGGACAAGCAGGCCTTGAGTGGATTTGCGTTTCCGTCTCTGATCCATGAGGCGGTCGAGGAGGGGCAGGCCCTTGAGACGATTGTCCGAGGCGACCCGGCCGAGTTAACCCAAATGCTATGGTCCGGCGTGCATGGGGCGTTGGCCTTGCCAGTCAACATGGATCGAGTGGCGCTCAAGCCAACAACGGAAATGATCGAGCAGACAGTGGCTGGATTGTTGCGGATTGTGCAGGTTTAAAGGCTGGCAAAAACAGCTAAAACAAGGGCAGCTATAAATGTCAGGGCGATCATCCCGACACTCAACAGCGCGCTGCGCATGTAAGATATCGCGCCGCCATTTCGGAAGAACCAGAAATACATCCACAGAATAACCGCCAGGGACGGAATCGGAATCAAGTTGATCAGGAGTCTCACCAGGTCAGCATTTCCAGCTGAAACCCGCATCAGGTCGAATGCAGCAGTGGTCAGGAGGATCCAGGACACGAAGACGCCTGTCACATAAAATACGGCTCGCAGGCTGACACGAAGCGACCAATCCGGATGGGCCAATGGTTTGAGGATCACACCCAGTGACCCGACAAAGACGGCAAAGACGTAGATCGGCATAACGATGCCGATTGTTCTCCAGACATCTCCTTCAGAAATCGCCGACTGGATGGCCAGCGCTAGGTTCGGTCCGAGGAATGAGCCGCTATTATTGGCGATTTCCGGCGTTGTGAGCAGGGCGCCGGCCAATAGCGATGCCAGAAGCGACAACGGAAAAAACGCGCCGGGTGCCAGCAACATGCCAGACCGCCCCTCCGGGTCATCTCTTTGCAGCAATGGCGCGACCCGCCAGGGCATGATGATGCAAATGACGAATGTTGGGATCACGGCGATGAGCGAAATCGCGACATTTGTCGTAATGCGATCCAGTGCGCCGACCGCATTTGGTTTTTCCAGGTCCAAACTCGGTTCAGACATTTGGGCGCCCCTCCAATGCATTTGCTCCGCTGACAGGGTATCACTCAAAATCCGGGTTGAGCCAGACCGAAAGTTCAGGTCCGGCTCGCAGAGGCCTGGCGCTCGTTTTATCCGATCCCCAATTCCGCCCGCGTCCGGATCGCCTTAGCCGCGCTCACCCGTACCAGATGACGACCCTTCTCATCGCGCCAGTCGGCTTCGACAAACCCTGTCGTCCGACCACGTGAGACCAGGCGGCCTTCAATCGTGATCAGGCCATGCGGCACCGGTCGGAAGATCCGGGTCTGTAGCTCGGTTGTGGTGAACCACTCGCCATCCTCGAGGCCTGATGCCATGCACATGGAGACGATGTGGTCGCTAAAGCCGGCGACCCAGCCGCCAAATACACGGCCATCGGAAATGTCGCGATCGCCGCTATTCGGCCATTCATAGCGGACATAGCCATAGCGCACCTCTTTCAACCACGCTTCCGGGCGGATGCCGAGATTGTGGATGCCGGGCGGCTTTTCCCATTCGTTCGATTTCAGTCGATCGAAAAAGCCCTTCTGCTCGTCTGAGAGTTCGGTCCGGCTCATGCAGGGATATAGGCCCGGGCTTTCAGCTCGACAAAGCCGAGTGGATTGAACAGGGAGGTGATGCCGATCAGCGTATAGCAGGAGAAGAAGGGACCCGGCATCCATTTCGCCTTGGCCTGGAACATCGGCCCCATATGGCTTTCGAAATCGACATGATAGCCCGTGATGTCGACCACATCCGCCATGCTGCCGCCGGCTTCGCGCAGGATCATGTCGATCTCGGCAAAGGCTTCGTCTGCGCCGCGGAAATAGGCTTCGTCGGTGGCCTCTTCCCCTTCTTTCAAAGCGGCAATCACGCCAGAGCAGAACACCATGTCGCCGGCTCGCACAGCCGGGGCGAATTGCATCTGCTCGGTGCGTTCCTTCAGGCTGGCCGGAACAATCATCTCCGGCATATCAGACCACCGTCTGGCCGCCATCGACCACCATCATCTGTCCGGTCATGAAGCTGCCTGCGTCCGAGGCCATATAGACGGCGGCGCCAGCAATCTCGATCGGCTCGCCAATCCGGCGCAGCGGCGTGGTCGACGTGGCGCGCTTCAGCGTGTCCGGGTTTTCCCACAAGGCGCGGGCAAAGTCAGTCTTGATCAGGCCCGGCGCAATCGCATTCACGCGGACATTGTCCGGTCCATATTCTGCCGCCAGGTTGCGGACCAGCTGGAAGTCGGCCGCTTTTGAGATATTGTAGGCGCCGATCACAGGCGAGGCGCGCAGGCCACCAATCGAGCTGACAATGATGATCGCACCATCCTTGCGCTCACGCATTTGCGGCGCACACATTTGCACCAGCCAGTGATTGGAAATGATATTATTGGACAGGATCTTCTCGAACTGATCATCCGAGATGCCTTCCATCGGGCCGTAATAGGGATTGGAGGCGGCATTGCAGACGACAATATCGACTTTGCCAAACGCGTCATTGGTCGCGTCGACCATGGCCTGGAGCTGGTCCTTTTCGGAGATATTGGCTGGAATCGCGATGGCCGTGCCGTCGCCATATTGATCATTCAGCGCGCCAGCCACTTCCTGGCACGGGCCAGGCTTGCGCGAGCTGATCGTGACCTTGGCACCGGCGGCCGCGAACTGTTCGGCAATCGCCTTACCAATGCCGCGTGAAGAGCCTGTGATAATGGCGGATTTTCCTGAAAGATCGAACAAGCTCATCTGAGCCCTCCCTTTATAAGTCTGAACTTTGCGCTGGTGATACGCGCGGCGCCCGCATTCGAAAAGGGTTTCGCGAGGTCAGCTTCTAATCGCTGCCGCTGCGATCATCGCCCAGCCCAGCAGCAGGCCGACACCGCCAATCGGCGTGACCGCGCCAAGCCAGCGCGGACCCCCCAGTGCCATCGCATAGAGCGTGCCTGCGAACACCAATCCGCCCAGCAGAAGAACGGTCGCGGCGGAGCCGAACCGCGCCGCGTCTGCGGCAGAGATGGCCGTCGCCAGCGCGGCATGGACCAGGAGGTAAAGAGTCGCGGTTTCCCACCAGCCAATCTGTTCCTCGCCAAAGCCGTCCTTCAGCGCATGCGCGCCGAACGCGCCAAGGGCGACCGCAAAGAATCCGGCAATTGCGCTGAACAGGGTGATCATCTAGCCCGCCTCCTGCGGGATAGAGTAATTCACCACGGC
>JBCCZH010000244.1:0-5174 GCA_039188075.1 Pseudomonadota bacterium | reverse complement strand
TTTAGCTGTGATTTCAATTTATTGGCTTGCTCTTGCGCAATCGATCGCTGCGCTGCGGGCCGGGTTTCGAGCCGCGCGGTGACAACGTCCCGACGCCCGGCAGCCATGTGCGCCTGAAGCTCCGCCATCAGCAAGTCCCGGCACGCTTCAATATAGTCAGCACTATTCGCAGCGGTCGGACCGCCTTGCCGGGTCAGGGCTTCAATCTCAAGCGTCGCAAACTGGATCGCGTCGAGAATTGGCGCCTGCGCCGCGCCGCCCGTTGACGGGAATAGCAAGCGCCCGCGCTCAAGCAGAGATTGCAGCGCCATCATCATATTGATGCGTTGCTGAAAGAAGCCAGCATCATTGGCGTGGTGCTGACGCGTCCGCGCAAACATCGCCGCACGATTGAGCGCATCAATGCCGGTATTGCCCCAGCCAAGTGTTTGCGCATCCACCGAGTGTCGCAGGTTTTGCGCTTGCAGCGCTTTCTGTTTCTGCGTCTCGCGGCGGCTGACAAAAGCGGACATCATTGCTACCGCCGCCGCCAGCATAGCGATCAGCGTTGCAACATTATCCTGCAGCCAGCCCAACAGGGTCTCGAGGCCCATGGCGCCCCCCTTCTCTTGGCTCACGGTTCTGCCAGAGGCGACCGCCATGGAAAAGAGACCAGATGTCATCAAACGAGCTTTCTTCCGGCATCGTCAATTTCATCGCCTGTGATTTCTGACAGGATCATCTCATTATGTGCCGCCCCCGACGGAATCATTGGCAGGCAATTCTCAGCCTTGGTCACGCGGCAATCGAAAACGACCGGGCCGTCATGAGCGATCATTTCCTGGATCTTCGCATCGAGCTCTTTTGGATCATCGCAGACCAGACCCAAGGCGCCATAGGCTTCGGCTAGTTTGACAAAGTCTGGCAGGCTCTCGGAATAGGAATGCGAGTATCGCTCGCCATGCAGCAATTCCTGCCACTGGCGGACCATGCCCATCCATTCATTGTTCAGGATGAAAATCTTGATCGGGAGGTTGTGCTGCACAGCGGTCGAAACTTCCTGCAGCACCATTTGCACCGACGCCTCGCCAGCAATATCGACCACCAGAGCTTCCGGGTGCGCTGCCTGGATCCCGACGGCCGCAGGCAAACCATAACCCATGGTGCCGAGGCCACCACTGGTCATCCAGCGATTGGGCGCTTCAAAATGGTAATGCTGGGCCGCCCACATCTGATGCTGACCGACTTCGGTCGAGATATAGGTGTCGCGATCCTTGGTCAGCTCATACAGACGCTCGACCGCATATTGCGGTTTGATCTCGGTATCGCTGGCGCCATAAGCGAAACAGTTGCGCTGACGCCAATGACTGATCCGCGCCTTCCAATCAGACAGTTCCTGCGGCTTGGTCTTGCCCCAGGCCTTGATCATGGCATTCAGAGCTTTGCCACTATCAGCAATGATTGGCACATTGGCGCGAATGACCTTGTTGATCGAACTCGGATCAATATCGATGTGGATCTTTTTCGAACCTGGTGAAAAGGCATCGATGCGCCCGGTGACACGGTCATCAAATCGCGCTCCGACACAGATCATCAAATCGCAATCATGCATCGCATTGTTCGCCTCATAGGATCCGTGCATGCCGAGCATGCCGAGCCAGTCTTCGTGGCTCGCCGGAAAAGCGCCAAGTCCCATCAGGGTCGAGGTTACCGGAAAGCCGGTCAATGCCTGCAACTTGCGCAAGGCCTCGCTGGCCTCAGGACCGGAATTGACGACACCGCCGCCGGTATAGAAAACCGGCCGATTGGCTTTTTTCATCAACGCCACAGCATGGTCGATCGCCTCAGGATTAGGCTCGGTTTGTGGCTTATAGGTCGCCTTGTGGATGCCATCCTTGCCGACATAGACGCCAGTCGCGAACTGGACATCTTTCGGGATGTCGATGACGACCGGCCCTGGACGCCCTGTCGTGGCGATCAGAAACGCTTCGTGGATCGTGCGCGCCAGATCATCAACTTCCGTCACCAGATAATTATGCTTGGCGCAGCATCGCGTAATGCCGACCGTGTCGCACTCCTGGAACGCGTCCGTGCCGATCAGATGGGTCGGGACCTGACCGGTGATGACGACCATGGGGATGGAATCCATCATCGCATCCGTAATCGGCGTGACCATATTCGTGGCCCCGGGCCCAGAGGTCACCAAAGCGACGCCCGCCTTGCCGGTCGAGCGGGCATATCCTTCCGCCGCATGACCCGCGCCTTGCTCGTGCCGCACCAGGACGTGACGGATGGATGGTTCTGAAAACAGGGAATCGTATATCGGTAGCACCGCGCCACCCGGATAGCCGAACATCACTTCCACACCCTGTTCCTTCAGCGCGGTAATGACGATTTCCGCACCAGTCATCTGGTCGGCTTCGGTCTTGGCCTCAGGCTTGGTCTGCGTATCCATGATCTTGATCCTTAAGGGGTTTTGCAGGGGTGGGTTTGAGTTAAAAAAAAGGGTCTCTGGTTAAGAGACCCTGTTAAAAGCACCTGCGGCTGACCGTGTGTGGATGGTCAGCGCAGGTGCCTAATAACGAGTACGACTGTTGGACGCATGAAGCGTTTCCTCCCAAAAGTTAACTGGGGCATAACTTACCAATTAACCCCCGTCAACCTCCTTATAAAGGGCATGAATTACCCGTAATCGATCTTCAATCGCAAGACTTGGTATTCTCGGCCAAAACGGGAATTGGCGACCAATCCAGGTGAACTGGCGCTTGGCATAGCGGCGTGTGTCACGTTTGGCGTTCTCAGCGGCGAGTTCAGCGCTCATCTCGCCGCGCAAATAAGCCAGAAGCCAGGGAATGCCATGCGCCTTCATGGATGGAAGATCCGGCGGCAGGTTTTGCGCTTCAAGACCGCGCGCTTCTTCCATCGCGCCTTCCATCAGCATGCCTTCGAACCGGCGATCGATGCGCGCATATAGACGCGCCCGCGCCGGCGTCAGGGCCACGCCCATCCACTCGCCCTCGCCCAGAATGGAGCGCCCCTTCTTGCCTTGAAAGCTGGTAATGGATTTCCCTGTCGCCAGCCAGACCTCCAGTGCGCGCGACAGGCGCTGCCGATCGCCCTCGCCCAACCGTTCGGCGGTCTCACGATCATGCTGTTCCAGCTTCTCCCGCACGGCCGGGACGCCGCCCGCCTTGTAAATCTCGTTCACTTCAGAGCGAACATCTTCAGGCACGGGCGGGATTTGTGACAGGCCTTCAATCAATGCGAGGTGATACAGTCCGGTGCCACCAATTACGATCGGAACTTTTCCGCGCCGTTGTACTTTGGCCAGTACAGGTTTGATGGCGTCGAGCCATTTCCCGGTCGAGTAACGCTCGCTGGCCGCGACATGTCCGAACAGGTGATGCTCAACCCCGTCCATTTCAGCGGCCGCCGGACGCGCCGATATCACCCGCAAATCGCGATAGACCTGCATCGAATCCGCGTTAATGACCTCTCCATCCAATCGCTTGGCCAGCGCGACAGAGAGCGCCGACTTGCCACTCGCGGTTGGTCCGTGAATAAGGATTGCGGGTTTCATGCATTCAGTCGTAAGAAGCTCGCCACTCAGCGTAAAGGCAGGAATGCTGCGATGACGGACAATTCTCCTCGCTCTTCTCACGTAGCGACCGCAGTGGCGCCGGTCAGTTATGGTTTCATGAAACTGGGCACGGCGCTCGAAACCGCCTGTTCTGTGGCGGGCCTCATTCAGACCAGCCATGTCCGCTTGCTCGGCACCGAGGAAAAATGGGCCGCAGTTGAAATTGCGGTTGCCGTTGAAGACGAGAATGTGGCTGCCGCGCGCGCCCGTTTACGCGATGCCTTTGCCGGCCGGGCGGACATCGCGCTGCTGCGGGCGCGCAATCGCAAAAAGCGTCTGCTCGTATCGGATATGGACTCGACCATCATCCAGCAGGAGTGCCTCGACGAACTCGCCGCTTATGCTGGACTGAAAGATGAGATTGCTGCCATTACCGCTCGCGCGATGGCTGGCGAACTCGACTTTGAAGGCGCTCTCACGGAACGCGTTGGTAAGCTGAAAGGCCTCGGTCTGGACGCGTTGCAGCAATGCTATGATGAACGGATCACCTTCATGCCGGGTGGCCGCACGCTGACCGCGACGATGACGCAGAATGGCGCTTATTGCCTGCTGGTCTCTGGCGGCTTCACGTTCTTTACTGCGCGCGTGTCCGAAGCGATCGGATTCCAGGGCGATCGCGGCAACACCCTGATCGATGATGGGGCGACTTTGACGGGAGAAGTGGGCCGTCCAATCCTGGGCCGCGAGGCCAAGCTGGATGCCCTTGACGATGCCGCCTTCGCGAACGGGCTTAATCGCCTGGATGCGGTTGCAATGGGCGACGGGGCCAATGATCTGGCCATGATCGAAGCCGCAGGACTAGGCCTGGCAGTACATGCCAAACCCATCGTGGCAGAAGCCGCAGACGCGGCGATTGAGGTCACCGATCTGACCGCAGCGCTCTATTTTCAGGGCTATACAGACAGCGAAATCGTCTGGCGCGAATAGACTAACCGCGCACTTCGATATCGATAGCCTGGAACAGCGTACCACTGCGCCGATAGATACGGAGCAAGAGTGGCTGACCTTCCCGATCACTCGCAGCGTCCATGGCCAGCAGTGCATCTTCAGGCGTTTCGACGGTCTCAAACGCCATTTCCATCACCACGTCACCCTTGCGCAATTTGCCAAAGCTCGGTCCACGCGGCGACACGGACCGCACCAGAACACCATTAATGTCGCCCGGAATGCCATACCGGCGGCGGTCGGTCTCATTCAGCTCGACAAAATCAACACCAAGCGGATTGTCGGTCAATGTGCTGTCCGTCTCGATCGCTTCTTCTTCGTCGTCCTCATCGTTCGAGCTCAGCTCGCCAAGCTCAAACGTCACAGTTCGGCGGCGACCATCGCGAACCAGCTCAACATCGACCGACTTTCCAATCTCGGTATCTGCAACGATGCGGCTCAGCGCCCGCTCGTCGATGACAGGTCGACCGTCAAAGCTCAGGATCAGATCGCCAATCTCGAAATCGGCTTTAGAGGCCGGGCCGTCTTCAGTGATACGCGTAAGAATGACACCTGTGCCCGCTTCCAACCCATAGGCCTGGGCCAGTTCCCGGTCGGCATTCTGGATATT
>JBCCZH010000243.1:0-5185 GCA_039188075.1 Pseudomonadota bacterium | reverse complement strand
TTCGTTTAGTTTTTGTGGCGTCTCGCTTCACTGCTTTCCTGTTGACGCTGACAGGTCTCCCCCTTCATAGTTCCAAAAAAGAACTCAAGGAGGCCTGAGAATGAAACCCGTATGTCTAGTAATTGGCGCCGGCGCCGGAATCGGCGGCACGGTCGGCACAAAATTCGCCAGCGAGGGCTATCACGCGGTTCTGTGTCGGCGCAGTGACAAGGAAGGCCTGGACCGCCTGGTCGATGGCATAAAATCTGCTGGCGGCGAAGCCACGGGTTTGCTGCTGAATGCCATTGATGACAATGCGATCGAGGATGCGGTGACCCATGTCGAGCAGAATATCGGACCGATCGAAGTCGTGATCTACAATCTGGGCGCGCAGATTGGGGATCGCCCGCTGGAAGATACGAGTTACAAGGCGTTTGAAATGGGCTGGCGCCTCGCAACATTTGGTCTGTTTCGCCTGGCCAAGACCGTTTGCCCCCTGATGGAAGAGCGCGGCAGTGGCAAGATCATCGTCACTTCGGCCACAGCGGCGGTTCGGGGCAATCGAGGTCAGCACTCGCACGCCGCCGCGATGGGGGGTCGTCGCATGCTGTGCCAGACCCTGAACGCGCAATATGCCTCCAAAGGCATTCACGTAACGCATATCCTGGTTGATGGCGCGGTGGATGCGCCTGACACGCTGGGCAAACTGCTCGGGCCGGACCTGTTCAAGAAACTGCGCGAGACGCGGGGCGCCGAGGATGGCCTGCTCCTGCCGGTGGAGATGGCTGAAACCTATTATCACGTCACCACCCAGCATCGCTCAGCCTGGACTCATGAACTGGATTTGCGCGCCTATTCCGACGTGGCCTGGTGGAATCATCAATAGGCAAGGCGCCCTTGGTGCAATTTGAAGACGCTCATGGCTGGACGCAATCGCGAAAACCCGATTTAGGGTTTCGCATGTCTGTCAGGGAATGAAGTCTTTGAAGCTTCCATTGGACCCAGAAACCGTCAAAGGATTCCTTGCGCCTGAAGAAGGCGCGGCCTTGCACGCAGTTGCGATGCAACAGGCTGCCCATGGTCCGTGCGTCGAGATTGGCGGCTATTGCGGAAAGTCAGCGCTGTACATTGGCACCGCCTGTGCGGCGGCTGACGAGATCTTGTTCTCCATCGACCATCATCGCGGCTCCGAAGAAAACCAGCCAGGCTGGGATTATTTTGACGACACGCTCTGGGACGAGGCGGCACAAGCGGTCGACACTCTGCCTTTCTTTCGCACCACAATCCGCAAAGCCGGACTGGAAGGCACCGTGATCCCGATTGTCGGCAAGTCGATCGATATCGCGACCCGATGGCGGACGCCGATCAGCTTTCTGTTCATTGATGGCGGCCACACAATGGAACATGCGCTGAATGATTATCGCGGCTGGCTGCCGCATGTCATGCCGAATGGTATTGTCGCCATTCATGACGTCTTTCCTGACCCGAAAGATGGCGGACGACCGCCCTATGAAATCTACCAAAGGGCGATCGCTTCTGATCTATTTGTCGAAGAACAGGCCGCGGCTAGTTTGCGAATCTTGCGGCGGCTCTAGAGCAGAGGTCTGGTAAGTATGCGGCTGGCCGCGCTGGTATTGTCCAGTGCATCGGCTGCCAGAATGATGGCGGCCTGCGTCCAGCTTGGCTGTTCTCGCGGCCAGAAAATTTCTTCCTCAGTCTGCCGCCCCATCCAGAATGCGCCGTTTTCATCGCGTAAGTCCAGTACGTTGGAGAACAACGCCTCTGCCTGATCGACCTCGTCAATGGCGATCAATGCCAGAACCAGCTCTGCGGTTTCCGCGGCTGTGATCCAGGGTTCATCCTGAACGCAAAGACAGCCGCGCGCGTCTGGCACAAACATGTCCCAGCGCGCGGAAATGTGGTCGCGCGCCCGCACAGGATCCAACGCGCCGGACAGGACCGGATAATACCAGTCCATCGCAAATCGCGCGCCCTGCCCTCGTCGATCAAACAGAAGCGGTCCGGATCGAAGAGCTGTGCGCAAGGCCTCATGCCCTTGTCGCCAATGCTCGGATGGTTGTTCAAGCGCAATGGCCAGGCAGATACCGCAGTCGAGGCTTTTCAGGATAGACGCATTGCCCGCCAGCAGCGCATCATCTTCCGTACTGCCCCAGGCCTCCAGCGCCCATGAGATCGTGCCATCCGGCCGCTGCAGGGTCAGCACAAAATCGAGGGCGCGCGTGACCATAGGCCACCAGGTCCGCACGCGTTCAATGTCTCCGGTTTGCTCGAGATAATGAAAAACACCAACCGCGGGATAGGCGCAGAAATTGGTGTCGCGGACCGCCGGAGCTTTATCTCGGCTGATATAGAGCCGATCGACCATAGGCAGCGCGTTCCCATACTCGCCAAACCAGGCACCATCTGCGAGCTGATGCGTGGCCAAATAGTCATATGCCCGCGCCGCCGCGGTCAGCTCACCGGCCGCGCACAGGGCCATTGCGCTTTCAACATGGTTCCACGGATCCCAGGCCCCATTCTCAAACCAGGCAATGGCCCCGTCATCGGTCTGAATCTCGAGGATCCGATCGACGGCCGGCCGCAAATCGCGCGCGATTCGGGTGGCCTCGACGGTGTTGAACAAGCCATCCATTACGGCGTCGATGCTCCATCGAAGTAGAGCACCAGACTCTTTCCCATGAAGGGAGAAATCACGGTATCCAGGCCCCGGGTCAGCCATGGCTTTTTCATCAAATCCCAGACCAGGAACCGGTGATAGGCCTTGACCCAGACATGGTCTTCCTCGCGGTCCCAGAAGGCGCATTTCAACCACCAGTATGGAACATGAATGCCGTGTGCATGGTGGCGCCTGATCAGGTTGAAGCCGTGCGACTCGACAGAGACCTTCAGATCAACTTCATCAAAGATCCGAATATGCCCGCCGGGCTCAAAGGCGTAGCCGTTCGGCGGTGGTGCCAATTGCCAGCAAATCCGTTCCGGCCAAGCATGCGGCACCGAAACACAAAGCTTGCCATTGGGTTTCAAGACGCGCCGCATTTCGGCAAGGGCGCCGTGATAATCCGGCAAGTGTTCCAATACCTCGGAACAGATAATCGCGTCGAAACTGTTATCCTCAAATTGCAAGGCGGTGGCATCGCCCGTCTCGAAGGTGACCTTTCCCGTCTGCTCGTCGGCGGGCTTTTGCAGCGTGTCGAGCCCCGCCGCCGCTTTTTTCAGCGACTCCTCATTGAGGTCGACCCCGACAATGTCGAGTTTGCCCAGTAAATAGAGACCATGGACATGGCGGCCTTCACCGCATCCCAGGTCAAGCACGCGGTCGCCGGCTGACAGTCCCAAATGCTTGAATCGCGCGGTTAGCATTGCGCCGCCATGGCGTTTTCGAAGAAGGCGAGATATTTGGGCGCGATACTGTCCCAATTGAAATGCTGCTGGGCGCGCGCGAGGCATGCGCCGCCGAGGGCTGCTTGCCGATCTGGCGATGCCAGCAAATCCGAGATTTCTCGCGCTAAAGCGTCTGAATCGCCTTTCGGGACAATGATCCCGGCCGCCCCAGCAACTTCCGGCAAGGCCCCTCCATCGGTGACAATGACAGGCGTGGCACAGCTCATGGCTTCAGCGGCGGGAAGCCCGAAGCCCTCATAGAATGATGGGGTGACCGCGACCGTCGCGCTTTGGAACTCGCGGGCCAGCGCCTCGCGAGTGAGATCGCTCTTGAACTCAACGTGCGCTCGCAGGCCAAGCGATTTCAATGTCTCGCGCGCCCGGCCTTTGCGGAGTTTTCCAATCACCACGAGTTCGGCATCTGGATGGGTTTGTCGAACCTGATGATAAGCCTCCAGAAGCACATGCAAGCCTTTTAGCGGCGTGTCAGCGCTCGCGGTTGTAATGATCCGTTTTGCGGCGCGCTGTACCTCTGCATCCGGTCGAAAGGTCGACTGGTCAATGCCCAGCGGAATGGGAAATATGCGATCCGGGTCAATGCCAAATTCGGAGACAATATCCGTCTTTGCATGTTCCGACGGACAGGTGATCATTTGCAATTTGCGTGCTGTGCGGACCTGCATATGATGGAAGGCATACCAGCGTTTGACCAACCATCGGCGCTTCCAGCCCTGCGCCGCCTCAAGCGCCAGAGTCCGGTCCCGCGTGATCGGATGATGGATCATGGTCGTCAGCGGCAAGTTCAGCCTGGTATCGATCCGGAGAATGCCAGAGGCCAGGGTCTGATTGTCGAGCACGACATCATATTTGTGGCGGGCCTTTTTCAGATAAGCATAGGCCCGTTGGCCAAATGTGTAAGGCTCGACAAATTTGCCGGACAGGTGGCCAAAATACTCATACGTGTCCGTCGGACTGAGCAAGTGATGCGGGCGCAAGGCATAGTGACCAAAATTTGGCTGCGCATAGAGATCCAGCGATGGCAGTTTCACCAGACGCACTTGCTTGGACAATTGCGGATAAGGCGGCCCGGAAATCACATCGACCAGGGCGCCGGCCCTGGCGAGCGCCTGGGACAGGTAATCAACATAAACGCCCTGACCCCCCACCTTCGGGTCAGAGCGGTAAGAGAGAATCGCAATCCGCAGCGGCGCAGCCCCCTGCTCTTCGTGCAGATCTCTTGGCGTGGTCGATGGGTCTAGCATTCGCGAGTATTCAGCCCCCAGGTTGCCGCACGTCTTCCAGACACTTTGCGTGGGATTTCAAGTCAATTGCCGCGCCGGTCTCACACTGTGAATCGCACCGTCTGACGCTTTTTCCATCACAAACAGCGCTTACCCGTCGTCAGGCAAGACAATGGCTGCAGCAAAGTACTTGAAATTATAATCCATTTATTTGGAGATTAATTCAACCACAAGTTAATTATTAAACTGTTTTATATGCCATCAATACTGTATTCGGAGGTCTTTATATGAAGTATTCAGCTTCTTTTTGCTCGCTTTTTCTGGGCGCCAGCCTGTTTCTTGCACCTTTCGCCGACGCCAGCAGTCGATTCACGCTCGAAAACGATATCGATAAGAAGGTCAACTTGTATATCTATACTGGGAAAGACTCAGCTTGCCTCATCGAGGAGAAAACCAAGTCCGTGCCGGCGGGCAAGTCGCGTACCTTCGGCTGTTCCGGGCAAGGCACAAATCAATGCCGGGTCACCTTGATTGCGGATGGCAGCGGCATCTGCAAGGGCAAG
>JBCCZH010000242.1:0-5190 GCA_039188075.1 Pseudomonadota bacterium | reverse complement strand
TATCAGCGAGGGCAGAATGCCAAGGATATGCTCCATATGGCTGCCACAGCTCCCGCTTGATCGGCTGGCCCGGCATGGCGATCCGCGCCTGACCGGAGCCTTTGCCGTGATCGCGGAAGAGCGCAATGCCTGGCGCCTGACACATGTGAATGACCTGGCTTTGGCGGCCGGGGTGAAAGCCGGGCAGGCTTTGGCCGATGCCCGGGCCATCTGTCCGGAATTGCTGACCGAGCCGAGCGATCCGGTGCGTGAAGACCTGTTGCTGCGGGCGTTGTGGCGCTGGGCCGATGCCCTGTCGCCGCGCGTCTCGCTCGACCCGCCGGACGGGCTATTGCTCGACATTACAGGCTGCGCTCACCTGTTTGGCGGCGAGGCCGAGATGGGGCGAGAGGCCCTGACCCGGTTGCAGGACCTGCAGCTTCAGGCCCAGATCGGGATTGCTGACACCAAGGGCGCGGCCCAGGCCCTGGCGCGCTTTGAGTCGGGTGAGGTCTCGCTGGCCTCGCCCGGGCAGAGCGTGGCGGCGCTCGCCCCCTTGCCGATTGCGGCGCTGGACCTGCCGGACAAGATGGTCAGCGAGCTGGCGCGGGCCGGTCTGACCCTGATCGGTCATCTGCATGAGCAGAAATCAGCTGAACTGGCGCGCCGCTTTGGGCTGCGCCTGACCCAGCAGCTCGGCACGGCCAGTGGTTTGGCGCCTGATCCGGTGACGCCGAAAGCGGCGGACCCGACATATGCCGCGCGGATGACCCTGCCAGAGCCAATTGGCTTTCTTGAGGATCTTGAAAATGTCCTGCAGCGTCTGGCGGCGCAAGTCTGCGGGCGCCTGAGCCATGACCAGCGCGGCGCCCGACGGTTTCAGTTGACCGTGCGCTGTGTCGATACGGGCGATCATCATCTCGGCATTGGCTTTGCCCGGCCGTGTCAGGATCCGGACGCGGTGCTGCGGCAATTCTCGCATGCCCTGTCCCGGCTGGAGGTAGAATATGGCGCGGACTGGTTCCGGCTGGTGGCGCAGCAGATTGAGCCGATCCGCCTGAAACAGGGCAGTTTTGGCGAGGATGCCAAACGCGCCGACCAGCGCCTGATCCTGATTGAGACGCTGGGCAATCGGATTGGCTTTGACCATGTCCGCATCTTCAATCCGCGCGACAATCATGTGCCTGAGCATGAATTTGAACAGGTGGAAGCGGCGGGCATGCAACCCGGCTGGCGGCCCGCACCGCGGGCCCGGCCGATCCGTCTGTTCACGCCGCCGGAATTTATCCAGGTCGAAACACCTGGCCGTCCGCCGCGGGCGTTCAAATGGCGGCGCCTGTCATTTCTGACCCGGACGGCCAGAGGTCCGGAACGGATCACCCCGCGCTGGCACCGCGAAGATGATTTGCGCACCCGCGATTACTGGCAGGTCCAGACGGAGCAGGGGCGACGCCTCTGGCTGCTCACCTATCCCGGCGAGGCGCAGGAGGATTGGTATGTCGCAGGAGAGTTCCCGTGACCTATGTCGAACTGTTCGCGATCAGCAATTTCACGTTCCTGACCGGCGCCTCGCATGCCGAAGAGCTGGTGACCCGGGCCCGCAAGGTCGGGCTTGGTGGCCTCGCCATCGCGGACCGGAACACGTTTGCCGGCATTGTCCGCGGGCATAGCGCCGCGAAAGAGCTTGGTCTGCGCTATCTGGTCGGCACAAGGCTGGTACTGACGGATGAGACCGAGATCCTGGCCTATCCAAGGGACCGCCAGGCCTTTGGTCAACTGTCGCGGTTGCTGACACTGGGCAAGCGTCGGACGGTCAAAGGCCAGTGCGAGCTGCGGCTGGAAGATGTGCTGGACTATTGTGACAATTGCATCCTGATCGGGCTCCGCGGACCTGAATTCGGTCAGACCCTGCGGGCGCTGCAAACGGCGTTCGGAGATCACGTCTTTATCGGCCTGGTGCCGGATTATGATGGCGCCGATCCGGATCGGTTTGCGGCGGCACAAGCCATGGCGGACCGGATCGGGCTAGAGACCGTCGCGCTTGGCAATGTCATCATGCATACGGCTGGGCGCTTGCGTCTGGCCGATGTCCTGTCCTGCATTCGCGAGAAAACCACGATCGACAAGCTTGGCCGTCGGGCCTTGCCGAATGCCGAGCGGAGGATCAAGTCCGAGTTCGAGATCCGGCGCCTGTTTCAGGCCTATCCTGAGGCCGTTGCCAATACGGCGCGCATTGCCGAGGCCTGTCCCTTCTCGCTGGATGAGCTGCGTTATGAATATCCGGACGAGATTGCCGATGGTCTGGCGCCGAATGACCGGCTGCGCAAACTGACGGAAGAGGGCCTGATACGGCGCTATCCAGATGCTGTGCCGCTGAAGGTGCGGGCCATGGTCGAGAAAGAGCTGCGCCTGATCGGCGAGCTGGATTATGCCCGCTATTTCCTGACTGTGCATGATGTCGTGACCTTTGCCCGTTCGAAAGGCATCCTCTGTCAGGGGCGCGGCTCGGCGGCCAATTCCGTGGTCTGCTATGCGCTCGGGATTACCGAGGCCTCGCCGGACATGATCACCATGGTGTTCGAGCGTTTCATTTCCGAAGCCCGCAACGAGCCCCCCGACATTGATGTCGATTTCGAGCATGAGCGGCGCGAGGAAGTAATCCAGCACATTTACGAGAAATATGGTCGCCACCGCGCCGGCCTCTGCTCGACGGTGATCCATTACCGTTCGCGCAGTGCCATTCGCCAGGTCGGGCAGGCCATGGGTCTGTCGGTTGATGTTGTCTCGGCGCTGTCGAGCCAGGTCTGGGGCGTGTCCTCATCTGACCTGGAGGATGAGCGGGCCAAATCCGCCGGGCTCGATCTTGAGGACCGGCGCCTGCGCCAGACCCTGGATCTCGCCAAACAGATTATCGGTTTCCCCCGGCATCTGTCTCAGCATGTTGGCGGCTTTGTCATCACCAAGGGGCGGCTGGATGAGCTGTGCCCGATCGAGAATGCGGCCATGGCGGACCGGACGGTGCTGGAATGGGACAAGGATGATATTGAAGCCCTGGGCATGCTGAAGATTGATGTCCTGGCGCTCGGCATGCTGACCTGTATCCGGAAATGTTTCGACTTGCTCGATATGTGGAAAGGCGAACGCTACACGCTGGCAACGCTGCCACAGGAAGACCCGGCTGTTTATGACATGCTGTGCGAGGCCGATACGATTGGCGTCTTCCAGGTGGAGTCCCGGGCCCAGATGAATTTCCTGCCGCGCATGCGCCCGCGCACCTATCAGGATCTGATCGCCGAAGTCGCGATCATTCGACCCGGGCCGATCCAGGGCAATATGGTCCATCCCTATCTGCGTCGCCGGCGCGGCGAGGAACAGATCATCTATCCGTCAGAGGAATTGCGCGAGGTGCTGGAGCGGACTTATGGCGTGCCGCTCTTCCAGGAACAGGCGATGCAGATTGCCATCGTGGCGGCGGGATTTACCCCGACCGAGGCGGATGCCTTGCGCCGGGCCCTGAATGGCTTTCGCCGCCAGGGCGCCGTTGAGGATTTCAAGGAGCGGTTCCTGGCTGGCTGCCTTGAGCGCGGCTATGAAAGAGAGTTTGCCGAGAATTGTTTCAAACAACTGGAGGGCTTTTCCAGCTATGGCTTCCCGGAAAGTCATGCCGCAAGCTTTGCCTTGCTGGTCTATGTCTCGTCCTGGATCAAGTGCCACCATCCGGATGTGTTCTGTTGCGGTCTGCTGAATGCCCAGCCTATGGGGTTCTATGCCCCGGCCCAGATTGTTCGGGATGCGCGCCAGCATGGCGTGACGGTTCTGCCGGTCTGCGCCGAGTACAGTTTCTGGGACAATGTCCTGGAGCCGATGCCGAATGGCGGCTTCGCGGTCCGGCTTGGCTTTCGCCAGATCAAGGGGTTTGCCGAGGATGATGGGCACTGGATCGCAGCGGCCCGCGGCGCTGGTTATGGTAATGTCGAGGCCATCTGGCGCCGGGCCGGGGTCGGGCGCGGGGCGCTGACCAGGCTGGCCGGGGCGGATGCGTTCGCGGTCTATGGCCTGGAACGCCGGGATGCGCTCTGGTCGGTCAAGGGGCTCGGCGCGGACCGCCCGCTACCCCTGTTCGAGAAGACCGGGGAAGGCCTGCCAGAGGACAGTGCTAATCTGCCTCTGCTCAGCCTGCATGAGAGCGTGTTCGAAGATTATGTCGCGACCCGTCTGACCTTGCGCGACCACCCGGTCAATCTGCTGCGAGACAAGCTGCCCCGCTTCTCACCAGCCGAGTATCACCGGACCACGACGGATGGCGCCTGGTTGGCGGTGACAGGTCTGGTTATCACGCGTCAGCGGCCGGGCACGGCGAGCGGGGTGATCTTTCTGACGCTGGAAGATGATACATCCGTGTCGAATGTTGTGGTCTGGCCGAAAGTCTTCGCCAAGTTTCGCAAGGAGGTGATGGCCGGACGCTTGCTACATGTCCGCGGCAAGCTGCAGCGCGAGGGCACGGTCACGCATGTGATTGCCACCCAGATTGTCGATTATTCCTACCTTCTGGACGGGCTTGGCTATCCGGAATTTGCTGGCGACAGTATCGATCCATCGCGTGACAATGCGGATGAAGCCAAGCGGCCGGTTCATGACATGCGGTCCGGGCCGAGGAGCGAGAAACGCCGCGCCGCGACCGATGCGATTACCGCCGAGCTACAGGAAGCGCATCGGGCCCGCATTGCGGCTGGCGTCCGGCATCCGCGCGAACAGGCCAAGAAGCTGTTCTATAGCCGTGACTTCCATTAAGGCCCGGGATTACTCCGCCGCAGGACGAACGTCCCGCTCAGGCTCGGCCCAGTCAAATTCTCGAGGGGCGGGTGGAACTGGCTCGATCGACTGCCCGCGCAGACGTGCCACCATACGCTTGCGCCAGCGGCCCATCTTTTCCGGCGCTGCCAGCCAGACCGGTGTGACGATCAGGGTCAACATGGTCGAGAAGCCAAGCCCGAACACGACGGCTGTCGCCAAGGGCACCCACCATTCCGCCGTGACACCGCCAAAGCTGATCGCGCCTTCGCGGAAATTCACATTCATCATGAAGACCATGGGTAGCAGGCCGCAAATGGTTGTCAGCGTGGTCAGCAGGATCGGTCGAATACGTTGGGCCGCGGCTGCGATGGCGGCTTCCTCGCCGGTCCGCCCGTCGCGCTTCAAGCGCTGGAACGT
>JBCCZH010000241.1:0-5206 GCA_039188075.1 Pseudomonadota bacterium | reverse complement strand
GGAGGTTTCGGCCCAGCCTTCGACCGCGACCATGCCATCCTTGGCGTCGATGCCGACCACAACCTGGCCTGGTAAAGCGCGCGCGGCGGCTTTGACCAGCTCCGGATCGCGCAGCGCGGCGGTGCCGAGAATAACCCGCGAGAGACCAGCTTCCAGCCAGGCATCAATCTCGGCCCGGGTGCGAATGCCGCCGCCCAGCTGAACCGGCACATCGGTCGCGGCCAGAATGGCCCTGACCGCGTCGGCATTGGCGCTGGCGCCTTCAAAGGCACCATTCAGATCCACGACGTGCAGATAGGAAAATCCCATCTGCCTGAACTGACGGGCCTGATCTGCGGGGTCTGGATTGTATTGCGTCGCCTGATCCATCTCTCCGCGCAGCAAACGCACGCATTGGCCATCCTTGAGATCAATCGCGGGGTAGAGTGCAAAACTCATTGGGGATTCCACAACACAAAATTGGACAGGATTTTCAGCCCGACCCGCTGGCTTTTCTCCGGGTGGAACTGGGTCGCAAAGATATTGTCGCGCGCGACCGCGGCAATGATCGGCTCACCATAATGCGTCGTTGCGGCAATATCGTCCGGGGCCGGATCGCGATAGGCATAAGAGTGCGTGAAATAGACGTGCGGGTCGTGGCCCAGATCCGCCAAGATCGGGTGGGTCTTTTCCAGCGTCAGCGCATTCCAGCCCATGTGCGGGACGACCAGGCCATCGCCCGGCGTGATCCGGTCAATATCGCCAGGAATCCAGTCAAGCCCGGGCGTCTCCCCATCTTCAAGGCCGCGGGTGGCGAGCAATTGCTGGCCGACACAGATGCCAAAAAACGGGACGCCGCGCTGCATGACGGCTTCGGTCAACGCGTCCACCAGGCCGTCATGGGCGTTCAGATTGTGCGCACAGTCGGCAAAATGCCCGACGCCCGGCAAGACAATCCGGTCGGCATGAGCAATAGCTAGCGGATCCGCTGTGATGCGAATTTCCCGCGTCTTTTTGGCATTGTTTGCCGCCACACGCAGGGCACGCGCAGCCGAGTGCAAATTGCCGGAGCCATAATCGATGAGCGCGATCGTCTTCATGCGTGCGCCCCTAGCGGAGAACCGGGCCGAGGAAAAGAGGCGGGACGCGATCAATTCAGCATTTCGCGACGAGAGTCTGGCCTTTCCCTGCCGGGCTTGGCAGGAGTGAGACAAACAGATTACAAGCTTTCGGAGGAAATCCCCATGTCATTGCCCGCCACTTATCTGCAAATGGTCTCAACCCTGGAAGAGTCCGGCACGCTTCGCATGGAGCTGGTCGAGAAAGAGATGCCGACGCCCAAGCCGGACCAGATCATCGTCCGCGTCGAGGCGACCCCGATCAATCCATCTGATCACGGTGTGATGTTTGGCTGGTCTAATATGGCCGCCGCGGCGAGTTCCGGATCGGGCAAGGATACCGTTCTGACCGCGCCGGTGCCGGAGCAGGGCATGCGGATGATGAAAGCCCGCATCGGGCAGGCGCTGCCGGTCGGCAATGAAGGCGCCGGCACCGTGGTCGCGGCTGGCGAAAACGAATATGCTCAAAGCCTGATGGGCAAGACCGTCGCGGTCATGGGCGGCGGCATGTATGGCGAGTATCGCGCCGTCGAAGCGATGATGGCCTTGCCCCTGCATGACGGCAATACGGCCAAGGAAGGCGCGTCCTGTTTCGTCAATCCGTTGACCGCGCTCTGCTTCCTCGAAACCATGCGGCTGGAAGACCATAAGGCCATCGTTCACACGGCGGCAGCGTCCAATCTCGGCCAGATGCTGAACCGGATCTGTCAGGCAGATGGCGTGGATCTGGTCAATATTGTCCGCAAGCCGGAACAGGAAGAGATCCTGAAAGGCCTGGGCGCAAAATATATCGTCAATTCCAGCAAGGACAGTTTCATGCCGGACCTGATCGACGCCATTCACGAAACCGGCGCGACGCTTGGCTTTGATGCGACCGGCGGCGGCAAGCTGGCCTCAGACATCCTGACCGCGATGGAAGGCGCCGCCGCGCGGACGCCAGGCGCGTACAGCATTTACGGGTCTGTCGCGCATAAGCAGGTCTATCTCTATGGCGGTCTCGATACCACGCCGACAACGCTCAGCCGCGGCTATGGCATGGCCTGGGGCGTGGGTGGCTGGCTGTTACCGAACTTCCTCGCCAAGGCCGGCATGGAGGTCGCCATGCGCCTGCGCAAACGGGTGGCCGATGAACTGACCACGACCTTTGCCAGCCATTATACAGGCGAGCTGTCTCTGTCAGAGGCGCTACAGGCTGAAAACGTCGCCAAATACAATGCCAAGACGACCGGTCAGAAATATCTGATCTGTCCGCAAAACCCGGTCTAGAGACTGCCTTTGGTGCTAGCTGGAGCCCCGGCGAGTTTCGCGTCGGGGGCCACCGCCATGCGCAAGGCGCGCGCGACAGCCTTGAAACAGCTTTCCGCAATGTGATGATTGTTCTCGCCATAGAGATTCTCAATGTGCAGGCACATGCCGCCATTGCCGCCTAAGGCTTGGAAGAATTCCTTGAACAATTCGGTGTCCATGTCGCCAATTTTGTCGCGTGGAAATTCGACCTTCCAGATGAAATAAGGCCGCTTGCAGAGGTCAATCGCAGCACGACTGAGGACCTCATCCATGGGTAGATAGGCATGTCCGTAGCGCGTAATTCCGGCAAAATCTCCCAGTGCCTTCTGGATAGCCTGGCCGATGACAATGCCCGTATCCTCGACCGTGTGGTGGCCATCAATGTGCAAATCACCCTTGGTCCGGATCTTCATATCAATGAAGGAATGTCGGCCCAGCGCATCCAGCATATGGTCGAAAAACCCAATACCTGTCGCAATATCCGTCTTGCCCGTCCCGTCGAGATTCACGGTGACGGTGATATCGGTTTCTTTGGTCTTGCGCGAAATAGTGGCGGTTCTGTCAGTCATGCGGGCTCAGATAAGGTTTAATTTCACTGTCGGCTAGCACAGATCTGTTCACGACTCCCTAAACAATTGCGGTCACAACGATTGCAGAGGGATGAGTCGGGCATAAAAGGCAGTTGCGTTGAAACCTATTCGAGCCTTTTCGAGATCACTGGCGAGGACGAGCTTCGCCAGCGTGCTTTCGTTGGTTGCGGCCGCTTTGGCGCTGATCCTCTCGAGCATCTTCACGATTTTCTATTTCGCCCAATCCTGGAATGCCTATCAGCTCAGCACGCATGAAAGCGGCGTCCAGGTCGCAGAAATCATGAGCGAGGAATTGGCGCACCAGGAGACCCGCGCCATCGAAACTTCCATGCAGCATTCTCTGGCTGAGCGCGCCCTGATCCTCGACCCGGCGGGAGAACCGCTCATGGGCACGCTGGCGCCAGAAGCTGAGTCGCGCGCGAAACACTTCCCGTTGACACATGGCGATGAAACGCTCGGCACACTGGTTTATGCATCACGCCATGAATTCCAGCCGCCGCTGCCGATCTGGGGCGCCGTCCTGATCTGCCTGGGTGTCACTGGACTGTCAGCGCTGATCATGGGCTTCTTTGCCAATACCGTGGTCGGTTATGTCGGCCAGGTCACGCGTCTCATCGGCGATTACTCTCTGGTCGGTACCAGCCGGCGCAAAGTGTCCAAGTTTGCCTTTGCCGAGTTTCGTCAACTCGCCCTGGCAACCACACGGGCAACCCGGCGCGTGGCCAAGGAACTTGACCATTTGCGCGCCACCGCGCGCCTAGATGAGCGGACCGGCCTGCTGAACGAGCCGGCCTTCCATCAGGAGGTCAAGGAAGCCGTCCATGTCCTGTCGCCGGCCTCGCAAGCGGTGCTCATCACAATCGAGTTTCAAGCCCAGAATGCAAGCCCGGACGGGCCAAACATGCCGCTGACCAATGAGGCCTATATTGAGGCCGCTAACCGTCTCCGCATCTTTGCGGAACAAGCCGTTATGAAACATGGCTATGAGACAAGCGACTGGGTACTGGGCAGTCTGTTCTCCGATCAGTTCGCACTCTTGATCAAGGCCAATGCCACCCGCGATGATGTCGCGCAGGTTATTCGCGAATTGCTGGGCGAGTTCCGCGTTCCGTTGACCTGTCAGCAACAAAACGTCCCGGTCACCCTCAATGGGAGTATCGTGCTGATCCCGCAGGATGGCGACAGCCTGGCCAAGATCCTCGAACGCGCGCAGGCCACACTGGATGATCTGAAAGCCAAGTCTCGCAATGGCTTTGCCTTCTACACGCCAAAGCTGGAACGCCAGCGCGATGCCAAGGTCAAACTTGAAGCCGAATTGCGCCAGGCCGTCGCCGAAGACCGGTTCATTCCGCTCTTCCAACCCAAGATCGATCTCGAGACCGGCCGCATTTCCGGCGCCGAGGCTCTGGCGCGCTGGCAGCTCGACAATGGCCGTCTGGTCTCGCCATCTGTCTTTATCGAACTCGCAGAGGAATGCGGCCTGATCGGCAAGATCGGGTCACAGATCATGTACAAATCGTGTGACGAGGCCGCCAAATGGACCCGCGAGGGCTTCCCGATCAATCTCGCCGTGAATGTTTCGCCCCGCCAGTTTGAAGACGAGCAATTGGCGGAAACCATTCTCGATGCGCTCGCCAAGTCCGGCCTCTCGCCGCGCCAGCTCGAAGTCGAGATCACGGAAAGCCTCGCCATCCAGCAACCCGATCGGGTCCGCGCTGTGCTCGAACCGCTGCGTCGGCTTGGTATGAAACTGGCCATGGATGATTTCGGCACCGGCCACTCAAACCTCGCTGTCCTGACTCAGATTGATTTCGACGTGTTCAAGATTGACCGGCAATTCCTGACCGGTACGCCACAGGACGAGCAGGCCAGCGCCATTGTCGACATGATCCTGTCCATGGCGAACTCGCTGAACATGACAATTGTCGGCGAAGGCATCGAAACTGAGGAACAGGCCCGCTTTCTGACAAATCGCAAATGCGATATCGGTCAGGGCTTCTTGTACAGTCCGCCTGTCTCGGCCGCGGCTTTCGAAGAAATGCTGAAAACTCAGCCCTTTATGACACAAAAAATGTCAGCCTAAACACGCCTGTTTCGAACAGGGGCTTGATATTTTCATAAATCTTCGTCATTTAGAGTTTTATGATAAACGATAAATCTTCGTCTTCGCCAGATTGGCATGGCACGACCATCCTCGCCGTTCGCACAGACAAACATGTCGCCATGTTGAGC
>JBCCZH010000240.1:0-5209 GCA_039188075.1 Pseudomonadota bacterium | reverse complement strand
GCGCGCTTTTGCGGACAGTGTCCTGTTGCGCGCGCGGCGCAAGTTGAGGGCGGTCAATGCGCCTGACTTTACCGAGACACTGATCGAACTGATCGGCGATGAAAGCGTCTATGGCGCACATGGCGCGCCGGAGTCTTCCCGGTCCGTCGCCGTCAAGATTGCGGCCAAGCATGAAGACCAGCGCGCGGTTGGCATGCTATTGAAAGAAATTTCCGGTCACGGTCTCGCGGCGCCGCCAGGCCTGTCGGGCTTCTCTGGCGGACGATCACGACCGTCTCCCGTGTTGCGCCTGTTTTCCTTCCTGATCCCGAAAACGGACGTGCCGATTGAACTCGTTTCGGCCGGTGAAAGCGTCTCTCTGACAGCCACCAAGTCCAGCGCGGCACCCGGCCGAATGACAGATCCGTCGGGTGCGCCGGATCTACCTGATCATGAGCCAGGTGATCTCGTCGCCGTACCACTGATCAAGCTTGCTTATGCGCGCTCCGGCGACAAGGGCGACAAGGCGAATGTCGGTATCCTGCCGCGCGACAAATCCTATGCGCCCTGGATTTGGGCCACGCTGGACGAGGCCGAAATCAAGGCGCGCTTCGAGCACTATCTCAGCGGTGATGTGCAGCGTTTCTATATGCCGGGGACGGGCGCGATGAACATCCTGATGGACAATGTCCTGGGCGGCGGCGGCGTAGCCTCATTGCGAAATGATCCTCAGGGGAAAGGCTATTCGCAAATCATGTTGCAGACCCCGATTAATATCCCGCGTGCACTGGCAGAGGCTTTATAGACATGACTGTGTTCAAATCCCGCATCCTCACCAGCTCAGACGCGTTTCAGGAAAACCGATCAGACATGCTCGCTTTGATCGATCGATTGAACGATCTAAACGGGCGTACACGGATGCTGTCTGAGAAGCGGCGCGCCCGGTTCGAAGCGCGCGGACAGCTGACGCCTCGAGAGCGGCTGGCCAGACTGCTGGATCCTGGCATGCCCTGGCTGGCGATTGGCAATCTGTCGGGCTATCTCTCGGATGGTCGTCCAGAGGACAAATCTCTGCCGGGATCAACCGTGATTTGCGGGATCGGCTTTATCCAGGGCACGCGCTGTATGATCGTGGTCGACGATAGCGGCATCATGGCGGGCGCCATGACCGGCTCGACCGGTTACAAGATCATCCGCTCCGAGCAAATCGCGCTGGAACAGAAGCTGCCTTACATTCACCTGGTGGAAAGTGCGGGCGGCGATCTCGTCAATTATACGGTTGAGGGCTTCTCACGCGGCGGCGGCTTGTTCGCCGGACAAGCGAAGCTTTCAAAGGCAGGTATTCCGGTGATCTCCATCCTGCATGGCTCATCGACCGCCGGCGGCGCCTATATGCCAGGCATGAGCGATTATGTGGTGGCGGTGAAGGGGCGCGGCAAAGCCTTTCTCGCTGGACCGCCTTTGCTGAAAGCCGCCACTGGCGAGGTGGCGACTGAGGATGAGTTGGGCGGGGCTGAAATGCATGCGTCCGTATCTGGTCTTGCTGAATATCTTGCCGAGAATGACAAGGACGCGATTATCATGGCGCGTGAGGTCATTGATCGGCTTGGCTGGAACACACGTTGCCCCAGGCGGGACATGGTCGACGTTGCGCCCCCGCTTTATGATCCGGATGAAATTGCGGGCGTCGTGCCTGTTGATTATCGCAAGCCTTATGATGTGCGCGAAGTTGTTGCACGTGTCGTCGATGGCTCCGACTTTATCGATTTCAAACCACGCTACGGTGTTGCGACGGTTTGCATTCAGGCGAACGTGCACGGCTTTCGCTGCGGGCTGATTGGCAACAATGGACCGATCGATCCCGACGGTGCGACCAAGGCGACGCAATTCATGCAGCTTATGGATCAGGCGGACACGCCCGTTGTCTTCCTGCAAAACACGACCGGTTACATGGTCGGCAAGGAGTATGAGCGCGCCGGCATGATCAAGCACGGATCAAAGATGATCCAGTCCGTCACGAATATCGAAGTCCCGCGGATCACCTTGCAGATCGGCGCCAGTTATGGCGCGGGGAATTACGGCATGTGCGGCCGTGCCTTCGAGCCGGACTTTCTGTTCTCCTGGCCGAATGCCTCAACCGGCGTGATGGGCGGTGAACAGGCGGCCACCGTCATGTCCATCGTTGCGGAAGGCGCCGCCAAAGCAGCCGGCAAAGAGCCGGACCGGGACGCACTGGCGAAACAGGAAGCGCATCTCACCCAGCTGTTCAACAGCCAGTCGAGCGGGTTCTACACGTCCGGGCATGACATGGATGATGGCATGATCGACCCACGTGATACGCGGCGGACACTCGGCTTTCTGCTGGCCACCGAATGGGAAGCGCGTCATCGAAACGTGCGTGAAAACAGCTTCGGCATTGCGCGATTCTAGGGAGGGAACAGATGACACAACTTCCAGACGTGACAGCCTTGGATCTCGACTTCACCAATGGTTGGTTGACCATCTGGTTCAACCAGCCCGACAGTCGAAATGCCTTATCTGCAGCGCTGGTCAGTGATCTGATCGCGACGCTTGAGGCGGCGAAAGATAATCGCAGCATACGTGGAATCACATTGCGCGGTCGCGGCGGCGTCTTCTGTGCTGGCGGCGATCTGAAATCCTTCAATAAGGGCCAACAAGGCGGGCAAACCTATGACGATGTCGTCCAGAGTTCGATCGGCGGCGCCTATATGTTCGACCTGGTCAATCGCATGCCGCAAGTGGTTATTGTCATCATTGAAGGGGCCGCGATGGCAGGTGGCTTTGGCATGGCCTGCTGCGCTGATGTTGTGATCTGTGAAGCCAATGCACGGTTCGCGATGACCGAAACCGCGATCGGGCTGACGCCCGCGCAAATCTCCCCCTTCGTGATCCAGAAACTTGGCTATGCGACGGCGCGGCGTTTGATGCTGACCGCCGCTCGCTTTGACGGGCGACAGAGCGCGGTGCTTGGCTTTGCAGACTTTCTCGGTGAGACGGTTGCGGAGCTGGAGGCGCACGAGATGCAAATCCGAAAACAGGTCTTGCGTTGCGCTCCGGGCGCTGTGGCAGATATCAAGGCTTTGATCCTGGCGCTGCCACGGCTCAGCCGCGAAGACGCCATCCAGGCTGCTGCCGAAAATTTTGCCGGGCGCATGATGAGCGATGAGGGCAAGGAAGGCGTGGCCTCCTTTGTCGAAAAAAGAAAACCAGGCTGGGTGGCGGAACCGTGACAGAGATTTCTAGAATTCTGATCGCCAATCGCGGCGAGATTGCCTGTCGGGTCATTCGAACGGCGAAGGCGCTCGGGATCAAGACGGTGGCGGTCTATTCCGATGCCGATGCCGACGCGCCGCATGTTCGGCTTGCCGATCAGGCGGTTCATATCGGCCCGGCGCCGGTGGGCGAATCCTATCTTGTGATCGACAAGATGATCGATGCAGCACGGAGCTCGGGCGCAGAGGCGGTTCATCCGGGCTATGGTTTCCTGTCCGAGAATGCGGCCTTCGCCGAAGCCTGCTCTGACAACGGGCTGATCTTTATCGGACCGCCAGAACACGCGATTGATGTCATGGGCGACAAGGCGCGCTCGAAACGCGCCATGCTGGAGGCAGGCGTGCCCTGCGTGCCGGGCTATCAGGACGAGGATCAATCTGACACCACCCTGATCGCTGCGGCGAAGAAGATCGGTCTGCCGGTCATGGTCAAGGCCGCGGCCGGCGGCGGTGGCCGCGGCATGCGACTGGTGCACAAGGTCAAGGACCTGGAGAATGCTATCAAGCTGGCCCGTTCGGAAGCGGAGAACGCGTTCGGCTCCGGCGTGCTGATCATCGAGAAAGCCGTCCAGCAGCCGCGACATGTGGAGATCCAGATTTTCGCGGATGCGCATGGCCAGGCCATCCATCTCGGCGAACGCGACTGTTCCGTCCAGAGGCGACATCAGAAAGTCATCGAGGAAGCACCATGCCCGGTGATGACCCCGGACCTCCGCGCCGAGATGGGCGCTGCGGCGGTGGCGGCGGCGCAAGCGGTTGATTATTGCGGGGCGGGGACGGTCGAGTTCCTGCTCGACGCGGATGGGGCGTTTTATTTCCTAGAAATGAATACGCGGCTGCAAGTCGAACACCCGGTGACCGAGGCGGTGACGGGGCTGGATCTGGTGGCGCTGCAAATCGCGGTTGCCGAGGGTAATCCTCTGCCAATTACTCAGGACGATGTCCGCCTGAATGGACACGCCATCGAGGTGCGCCTCTATGCCGAAGATCCGGAGAACGACTTCCTCCCGGCGACCGGTAAGGTGCTGCTCTGGTCGCCGCCAGAAGGGGACGGTATTCGGGTTGATGATGGCATTGTGACCGGCTCAGACGTGTCGCCATTTTACGATGCCATGGTCGCCAAGATTATCGCCTGGGGCGAGACCAGAGCCATGGCGCTCAAGCGGCTCATAGCGGCGCTGGAGTCGACGGCGCTGTTCGGGCCGGCCAGCAATCGCGACTTCCTGATCGATGCCTTGTCGCGGCCCGCATTTCGAGACGGTGCGGCGACAACCGCTTTTATTGACGAGACTTATGGAAAGACCGGCTTTCAAAAGGATGCGCCATCGCATGATGTGATGGCAGCGGCGATTGCGCTGGATGTCTCGCAACGACGACAGGCGTCGTACACAGGTGCCATTGCCGTGCACCCGGACCTGCTGGATTGGTCGAGCACACATGATCTTGAATCCTCGGCTGAATACGCTTGCGGAAACTTGCGCGAAACGCCGCGAGTCTTGCCCAAACTGGATGGCGTGCACGTGGCGTTCGATGAAACCGCGCGAGATGTCGCCATCACGCAGCGCGATCATTGCCGCGCAGAACTGATGATCCAGGGTGAAGCGGCCACGATGGCCTACCATCGCGAGGCGGATCGAATACATATTGCATCCGACCGGGAAACGCGTGTGGTAGAAAATCTGTCATTGCGGTTGCGCCCGAATGATGAGGAGGGCGGCGGCGGGACGGTCTTGTCGCCGATGCATGGCAAGCTTCTGGAGATCACGGTCGCGGCAGGTGATCGTGTCACCAAGGGTCAGAAACTCGCCATCCTGGAGGCGATGAAGATGCAGCATGAGATTCTTGCCGAGATAGATGGAACGGTCGAGCTGATTGCCGCGCCGGTCGGCGAACAGATTGCAGCCGATGCGCTGATTTTGGAAATTGCCACGGATGAG
>JBCCZH010000239.1:0-5236 GCA_039188075.1 Pseudomonadota bacterium | reverse complement strand
CGGACCAGCGTGCGCACGCTTGCCCCGACAACGCCAAGGGGCGCTGTGGCCGCGCTCTGTTTGAGCGACTCTTTGTCAAAAGGAGATGATCCGTCGGGCATAGTTTCTAATATGGTTCTTGAACGCAACGTTCCAACAAAATTTGACTGAAAAATGACTCTGGCAAGGTTGAACGGTTTTGCCTACACAATTTCCGTTGAAATGACGTGAATTTCATTGCGAAGTTTCGTCAAGATCACACTGGTGGACCTCGATTGCAGCAACTCAAGTCCATTCAAGCCTTGCGTGCACTCGCGGCCCTGGCGGTTATGCTGGCCCATTTATACGGGGTTGAGAACAAACATTCCGGCGGCACGCCCATATTGTCAGACGCGGCTCTGACCGGGGTCAGCGGGGTAGACCTGTTCTTCGTGATTTCCGGATTTATTATGGTCTGGATCGCGGGAAACCTGGAACCGGGGCTGCGGACATCGGGAAAATTCATGTTTGCGCGCGTGATGCGAATCTACCCGGTCTGGTGGCTGTTTGCTGGTGCGATGTCAGTCTACCTGTTTATCAGTTATGGCGCACCGTGGGACGCCGAGGCACTGGAACAGTTGAATATTGGTGGATGGCCTCACTGGGTCAATTCCATGCTTTTAATCCCGCATGAAGCGCTGCCCGTGCTTCAAGTCGGCTGGACGCTCATCCATGAGATGTATTTCTATCTCGTATTTGCCGCGCTCTTATTGTTGCCGGCGACATACCGCATACCCGCTTTGATCTTTTGGGCCATCGTTATTTTGGGATCTATTTCACTCCAATTGACCAGCTTCTATGCCAACTCGTTTTTCAGCCTCATCTTCTTTCCGATGACGCTCGAATTCCTGTTTGGCGCTGCGGCTGCCTTTGCCTTGAAAGCGAGCGCGGGTCGGTTTCGGTGGGCAGCCTTTATTATCGGAGTCGTTTGGCTGATCGTAGCCATCGTAACGGTCGATTTTTCTGAAGCGCTGGCTTCTGCACCGACACAGAGAACCTTTGCCTATGGCCCAGCCTTCGCGCTCCTGGTTTACGCAGCCGTAGCACTCGAGCAGCACGCACGTCTTGGTGACTTCATTCCTCATTGGCTGGTCCGCATTGGCGATTGGAGCTACTCGCTTTATCTCTGCCACCTTTTGGTGATCAGCGCATTTGCGCGTTTGTTTTATCCGCGCTTTGCAAGTGCCGGGATGTTCGACAATCTTCTATTCCTTGGTTTCGCGGCGAGCGCGGCAATACTGGTTTCTGCCCTGTCATTCTATCTGTTTGAGCGTCCGGTATTGTCCATTTCGCGCATAGCCCGGAACAGGTGGTTTGGGCAAACGCCTTCTCAACGAGATCCCCTTCAGGCCCCTAATTCGCCGGACATCTCAGAAAATTCCCGGGCTTCATAGTCTCGGCGTCTCGATCTTTTGTGATCGTGTTGAACGGGGACATAAACGCTGAATAGCTGCGCCAACTTTGATGAAGGCGCGGTATGGGCAAGCTCCAATCTATCCAGTCATTGCGTGCCATTGCGGCACTTTTGGTATTTCTCTGTCATCTTTTCGCGATGGAAGAAGTGCATGCAGGACGATCGGAAAAACTGACTTCATTCTGGGTGAACGGAGCCCATGGCGTGGATCTGTTCTTTGTCATCTCGGGATTCGTCATCGTTTGGGTGGCGTCGGATACTCGGCAGGGTTGGCGCGGTGCGTTGAATTTTCTCTATGCCCGGATCGCCAGAATCTATCCGCTTTGGTGGTTATTCGCGGCAGCAATCGCCTTCATGTTGTGGATCGCATTTGGCACGCCTTGGGAGCCGGACCGCATCGCGGAGTATGGCATGGATGGCCCAACCCATCTGGTTCGGTCTTTCCTGTTGTGGCCACAGGCTCATCATCCGGTGCTCGGAGTCGGATGGACCCTGGTGCATGAAATGTATTTCTATGCCGCTTTTACCTTGCTTATTCTCTGCCTGCCACCGAAGCACAGACTGACGGGCATATGGATTTGGGCTGGCCTTGTCGTGCTTGGTGCCTTTCTCGAGCTGACGAGTGAGTTTGCATCCACATTCATTCAGCTGACTTTCTATCCGATGACACTGCAATTCATCGCAGGCGCGTTTGTGGCCTATTTGATCAAAGCAGAACATCGACGCTTCGCGCGACTGGCGACGGTCATCGGAACACTCGGTTGGGTCTTCGCCTTCATCGCAACTGATACAGATGCATTGATGACTGTTCCCGGATGGCTGTGCACGGATGGCGAGCCGTTCTCATCTCTGGCCTGGCAAAGAACCCTTTCTTTTGGCATTCCATCGTCCTTGCTGGTCTATGGACTGGTCGCGCTGGAACTACGCCGCGGTTGCGACCCTCACCGTTCCAGTCCCCTGGCAAAAATTGGGGACTGGAGTTATGCACTCTATCTCTGTCATGTGCCGGTGATATCCGCGACCAATCAGCTGATTTATCGCCCGTTTGGCGCTGATCAGATCTGGGCCACCGGCGCCTATCTCACATTCGCCACGGCCATGACATTTGCTATCGCTGCATTGACGTATAACTGGTTCGAACGCCCAATCATCGCCTTTTTCAAGCGTCACCGATTGCGGTCAGCACGACAAGGCGACCTGTCTCTAACTGCGCCTGTATAAGCCCGCTTACTCGGCCGCAATTGCTTCCGGCACAGGCGGGGTCCATTTCAAGATCGGCTTGCGAGCCGCGCGGGTTTCATCCAGCCGTTTCTTCGGGGCCAGATAAGGGGCGCCTTTCATCTCTTCATCGCCCTTAGCCGCGCGACTTGCCACTTCGGCGAGCGCATCACAAAAGCGATCCAGCTCTTGTTTGCTCTCCGTCTCGGTCGGCTCGATCAGCATGGCCCCGTGAACGACCAATGGGAAATACATGGTCATCGGGTGATAGCCTTCATCGATCAGCGCCTTGGCGATATCGATCGTATCGATGCCATCAGCGGTGAATGCATCTGAAAACAGCGCTTCATGCATGCAATACCCATCGAACGCGGTCGACATGACGTCTTTTAAACGAGCCTGGACATAATTGGCGTTCAGAACCGCATCCTCGGCGACCTGTTTCAGGCCGTCGGCACCATGGCTGAGCATGTAAGTCAGCGCGCGCACAAACATGCCCATCTGGCCGTGGAAAGCGACCATTCGGCCAAACGCCTCTCGCCCCTGACCTTCGGCATTTTCGACCAGGTGGAAGCCGTCTTCATCCTTCACGACAAAGGGTACGGGCGCGTATGGCGCCAGGGCATCAGACAGGACCGTGGGACCTGACCCTGGACCACCCCCGCCATGCGGCGTGGAGAACGTCTTGTGCAGATTGATATGCATTGCATCTACACCGAGATCACCGGGTCGGACACGCCCGACAATCGCGTTGAAATTCGCGCCATCGCAATAGAAATAGCCACCCGCCGCATGGATCAGGTCGGCAATGTCCTTGATGTCTGTCTCGAACAGACCGCACGTATTCGGATTGGTCAGCATGATGCCGGCAATATCATCCGTCTGCTCCAGCTTCGCGCGAAGGTCGCTCATATCGACCCGGCCACGGGCATCCGCCTTGATCTCATCTACGATAAAGCCGCACTGAATGGCGGTGGCGGGATTGGTGCCGTGCGCAGACTCAGGCACGAGGACACGTTTGCGCGTGTCACCTTCCCCGCGTGCGATCAGGGCCTGACGAATGGCCAGCATGCCACACAGTTCGCCATGCGCGCCGGCTTTCGGGCTCATCGCAACAGCAGGAAGCCCGGTCAGGGTTTTCAGCCAGGCCGCCAGTTCGTCGATCAGTTCAAGCGCACCCTGCACTGTGTGCTGGGGCTGTAAGGGATGGATGTCCGCAAACCCGCCCATTCGCGCCGCTTTCTCATTGAGACGCGGATTGTGCTTCATCGTGCAGGAGCCAAGCGGGAACAGGCCAAGATCAATGGCGTAATTGCGCTGGCTGAGCCGTATATAATGACGCACGGCTTCAGGCTCAGAGAGACCCGGTAATCCTGTCGCCTGCTTCCGCTGCACGCCGCCGAGGCGGTTTTTGCCGCCTTTGGGCGCTGGCAAGTCCACGCCGGTCTTGTCGACATCGCCGACTTCAAAGATCAGATCTTCGTGTTGCAGCAGCCCCTTGGATCCAGACACAGTCGATGTAGCGTGATCCGCTGAAGTGGCTGGTGTGGTCGGGCGTCCTATCGTTTGCATCCCCATCAGATCACCTCCTTCAAGGCGGCTGCATAGGCCGCGATATCTTCCTGCGTCGTACACTCCGTGGCGGCGGCAATGATGACATTGTTCATGCTGCCATCCGGCAACAGTCGACTGGCACGGACCCCGCCCAGAACGCCGCGCTCGTCCAGCATGGCGAGTACCGCTTCAGCATTGACCGGGGTCTCAAAGGCAAACTCATTGAAGAAACGCGGCGTCAGAATTTCGACGCCTGGAATCGTCGCCAGGGCGTCGGCCAGATCGCACGCGGCTTCATGATTGAGCTGCGCCAAGTGTTCAAACCCTTTGCCGCCCAGCAAGGTCATGTGCGCGGTGAATGCCAGCGCGCAAAGTCCGGAATTTGTACAAATATTTGAGGTCGCCTTGTCACGGCGAATGTGCTGCTCCCGCGTCGAGAGCGTCAGCACGAAGCCGCGTTCGCCGTCAGCATCCACCGTCTCGCCGCAAAGGCGTCCTGGCATTTGCCGAACGAGTTTTTGCGTACAGGCAAACAGGCCGACATAAGGGCCTCCAAAGGTCAGCGGATTGCCAATCGACTGGCCTTCGCCAACCGCGATATCTGCGCCCATCTCGCCGGGCGGTGTCACGAGACCGAGCGAGACCGCTTCGGTGAACACGCTGACCAGCAGCGCTTTTTGCGCATGTGCAGCCTCGGCAACGGGGCTGAGATCGGTGACCGTGCCGAAGACATTTGGCGACTGTCCAATCACACAGGCAGTGGTCTCATCGACATGGTCGACCAGCGCCAGTTCGCCATCTATCGCAGGCGCCAATTCGACGACTTCAATGCCCTGCGCCTCGCACAAGAGGCGCGTCGCGGCGGCATAGTGCGGATGCAGTCCGCCAGACAGGACCACTTTCTTGCGGCGCGTCGCGCGGCAAGCCATCACAGCAGCTTCAGCGCAGGCGGTCGAGCCGTCATACATGCTGGCATTGGCGACATCCATCGCCGTCATCGCCGCGACTTGCGTCTGGAACTCAAACAGGGTT
>JBCCZH010000238.1:0-5239 GCA_039188075.1 Pseudomonadota bacterium | reverse complement strand
TGCCGATATGCCGGAAGTCGAAACGATTATCATGCCTTCCGGCGGATTCTGGGGCGGCGTGGGCGAACCGACCATTGCGGTCGCGGCCCCTGCGGTGCTGAACGCCATCTATGCGGCAACCGGCAAAAGAGTTCGGCAATTGCCGATAAAATACCAAGATCTGAGGAATGCCTAGGATCTTGTTTCGAACCGTATGCGCGTCGCTGGGCGGACTGGCTTTGGCGGCGTGCGGCGGTTCAAAACTCGATGAGACGAGCGATGATTCCGTGGCAGCGCAGACTGGCTCGGCCGCCGCATTGGTCATGGCGTGCTCTGGCTGCCATTCCAGTAGTAGTGGCGCCATCGCTTCTCTCGACCTGTATGAGGCAGGCCTGCTGCGCGAAGCGATGAGCCGATACAAGTCAGAAACAGATGGCACGACGGTCATGCACAGGATTGCGCGCGGCTATTCGGATGAGGAAATCGACCTCATCACAGCGGAACTGACCAAGCCATGAGACCTGCCCTTCCCCGCAGAGCGCTGCTCAAACTCGGCCTCGTTGGCGTCGGCGCGTCAATGCTGCCCATTCCTGCCATGGCGCGCACGACCGCGAAAGTCGTCATCATCGGAGGGGGATTTGGCGGCGCGACCGCGGCGAAGCGGGTCAAGGCCTTGTTGCCGTCCGCGCAAGTCACATTGATCGAAGCCAACCCCGTCTTCACGGCCTGTCCGTTCAGTAATCTTGTTGTGGGTGGCCAGCGGACCTTGGCAGACCAGGAGTTTTCTTACTCAGCTTTAGCCGAAGTGGGCATCGACGTGATGACGATTGAGGCGCGAGATATTGATCCGATCGCGAAGGCGATTGATTGCGGTCCGGATCTCTCGGTCACTTATGACAAGCTCATTCTGTCCCCGGGCATTGATCTGCGCTGGTCTGCCCTGGACGGCTACAGTCAGGCCGCGGCAAATGTGATGCCGCACGCCTGGAAGGCAGGCCGGCAGACCACCCTGCTCCGACAACGCCTCGAGGCACTGACGGACGGGGAAACCGTGCTGATGTCTGTTCCAACCGCGCCTTATCGCTGCCCCCCCGGACCGTATGAGCGCGCCAGTCTCATCGCGCATTATCTCAAGACACAAAAACCCCGCTCAAAACTGATCGTACTCGACGGCAAGGATCAGTTCTCCAAGATGGCCCTGTTCCAGGAAGCCTGGGTCGAGCATTATCCCGAGCATCTGGAATGGCGAGGCGCGAGTGATGACGGCACGGTTTCTCGCGTTGATGCCAACGCCAACATGGTCGAAACGGATTTTGAAACCTTCCAGTCTTCGGCGATCAATATCATCCCACCGCAAAAAGCCGCCTTTATCGCCGATCGTGCGGGCGTCACGGATGCGACGGGATGGTGTCCGATCGATCCGCTAACGTTCGCCTCGACCCTGCAACCCGACATCCATGTGATTGGCGATGCAACGATTGCCGCGCCAATGCCGAAATCAGCCTTCTCGGCGAACCTGCAGGGTAAAGTCTGCGCTGTGGCGGTGGCCCGCACACTGTCTGGCCTTGAAGCATTACCGACTGTTCTCGCCAATACCTGTTACTCCTACACAACCCCGGATGAGGCGATTTCGATCGCTGGGGTCTACCGCAATGCGGATGGCAAATTGCAAAGCGTGAGCGGTGCTGGCGGTGTCAGCCCGCTGGCAGCAGACACGGCCATTCGTCAAGCGGAAGCAGCTCAAGCCGCGCATTGGTTTGAGACGATTACAGCAGAGGCGTTCGGGTGATCCGATTCATGCTATTTGGGCTTGTGATGGTCAGCGCCTGCGCGGAAGGTTCGACGGCGCTGATTGACGCGTCTCTGATTGAGGGGGATTCCCTGCCAACCCCATTGACAGAGGCGCCCGGCAATATTGAGCGCGGTCAGCTGATCTTTTCCGATCGCGACCTGGGGCATTGTGTGCTCTGTCATGTGGTGGACGGATTAGATGTTTCTTTTCAAGGGGATGTCGGCCCAGATCTGACTTATGTGGCCGATCGCCTGAGCCCTGGTCAGCTGCGTTTGCGGATTGTCGATTATCAACTTGTGCGTCCTGGCACCTTGATGCCCTCCTATTATCGCAATCATGACTTATATCAGGTGGCAGAGACCTATTCTGGCGACACCATTCTCACGGCTGAGCAGGTCGAGGACCTGGTCGCCTATCTAAGCGCATTGGACAGCGAGGAAGATGAGTAGACCCTTACAACTGGATCGCCGCCAATTGCTTGCTACGGCGGGCGGCGCGATCGCGATCACGGCGACCCCTTTGTCGGCACTTGCGGCGCAGGAAGATCTGGAGCGCGCGCGGGTCGAGCTGTTCGGCGACCGCCCTGTTCAGGAGGGACGCGTCACCCTGAAACTGCCTCCAATCGCGGAGAATGGGTTCTCTGTGCCACTCGATGTCTCAGTCGACAGTCCGATGACCGCAGAGGATTATGTCCAGCGCATTGCCATTCTGTCTCCGCGCAACCCGCTGCCGCTCATCGGTGTCTTTCATCTGACACCGCACGCTGGGCTCGCGCAGGTCTCAACCCGGATCCGGATGTCCGGCACGCAGGAAATTGAAGCCATCGCGGAAATGAATGATGGCAGCCTCTTTGCCGGCCGGATGGAAACAGTCGTCACGCTCGCCGCGTGCGTGGTCTTGTAGGAGGATCGGATATGGCCAGCATTCGCCTCGCCGTGCCCAGGACGGCTCAACAAGATGAGATCATCGAGATCAAAGCCCTGATCCAGCATGATATGGAAAGCGGCTTCCGGCGCGGATCCCGCGGCGAGGTGATTCCCCGGGATATCATCACGCGCTTTGAGTGCACCTATGATGGGAACACGGTGTTCGCCGCTGATTTTCAGCCGGCGATCGCCGCCAATCCGATACTGACCTTTCATTTGCGTGCCAGCACGAGCGGACCAATCGCGTTTGAATGGACCGACCAGAACGGCACCCAGTGGCAAGATCAAGCGGACATTGAGGTGCTATGATCCGGCTTGCGGGTGTCGCGACTTGCCTGGGGCTGATCGGCTGTCAGCCCAATATGGTCGATCCGGCGCCCGCAGAATTGCCTGCAGCTGAGATACAATCCGGCTATAATTTCCTGACACCAGACACGCAGGCCTTGCAGGATGATGCCTTCGGCAATCCCGGTTTGCTTTGGGTTGATCGCGGCGCGGATCTGTTCCAATCCGTCGCCGGGTCAGAAACAGCCTGTGCCACGTGTCATACGGATGGGCTCAGCGGTGTGGCGGCCACTTATCCCAAAATTGATCCACAATCCGGAGCCCTGCTCAACCTGGAAGGCCGGATCAATCAATGCCGGACGGAGCATCAAGGCCTGTCGCCTCTCGACTATGAAAGCGAGGCCTTGTTGGCCTTGACGGCTTATGTCGCCAATCAATCGCATGGTCAGCCCAGCCAGGTCGAGATCACGGGTCCGGCGTCAGCAGCATATGAGACAGGCCGCGACTATTTCCTGACCCGGCGCGGGCAGTTCAACCTGTCATGCCAACAGTGCCATACCGAAAACTGGGGCAAACAATTACGCGGTGATACGATCAGCCAGGGCCATGGCAATGGCTTTCCCGCCTATCGACTGGAATGGCAATCGCTCGGATCCTTGCAACGTCGCTTGCGAGATTGCGACACAGGCGTCCGGGCCGAACCCCTCCCCTTTGGCGACGAGACTTACATCGCGCTGGAACTCTATTTGGCTGGACGGTCGCAAGGCCTTGAATTGGAAAGTCCGGCCGTGCGTCGGTGAGCTGGCCTCGCTAGTAAGCTAACGCCTTGAATATATGACTTAAATCACCATTCCATTCGGACTTGTAAGAGGCCAGCAATTCTTCGGCCGGCGTCAGGCCAGACTCCAGCGTCCGATCCAGCTCCTGCAAGAACCCGGTTTCATCGTCGCCCGAGACGGACAGTTTGGCGCGGGCGCGCAGGCCGGATCGTGAAATGTCCAGAACCTGCTTTCCGAGTTCCTGAAGCGTTTGACCGCCCGGAACGGGTGCTTGCAACCCAATCGTACGCACGCTCTGTCGTAAAGCTTCGCGGTCTCCCGCGGTCCAATCCTTGACCAGGTCCCAAGCCGCATCCAGAGCGACATCATCATACAAGAGACCGGTCCAGAAGGCTGAGAAGGCACAAAGCCGCGACCATGGACCTGAATCACTGCCGCGCATTTCCAGGAACCGCTTCAGGCGGACTTCCGGGAAAATGGTCGACAAGTGATCTTCAAAATCATCAATCGCCGGCAACTCACCTGGCAGGATCGGAAGTTTTCCAGCCATAAAGTCACGGAAACTGAGCCCTGACGCATCCAGATACTCGCCGCCGCGTCGGACAAAATACATGGGAACATCAAGCGCATAGTCGACATAACGCTCAAACCCGAAGCCATCCTCGAAGACAAATGGCAACATGCCCGTCCGGTCCGGGTCTGTATCCGTCCAGATTTGTGATCGATAGGACAGGAACCCATTTGGACGCCCTTCCAGGAACGGCGAATTGGCGAACAAGGCCGTGCCAAGCGGCTGCAAAGCCAGCGAGACCCGGAATTTCTTCACCATGTCGGCCTCGGAGCCATAATCAAGATTGCTCTGAACCGTGCAGGTGCGAAACATCATCTGCCGACCCAGCCGACCGACCTTTTCCATATAGGCGCGCATGATCTTGTAGCGCCCCTTGGGCATGATCGGCGTCTCATCCATCGACCAGATCGGGCTGGCGCCGAGACCGATAAAGCCAATCCCCAACGGATCCGCAATCTTGCGGACCTCATCAAGGTGCTGACCAACTTCATTACAGGTCTCGTGAATGTGTTCGAGCGGCGCACCAGAGAGTTCAAACTGGCCGCCAGGTTCCAGGCTGACACTGGCGCCGTCTTTCTTGAGGCCGATAAGATACCCGGCCTCTTCAATCGGCGTCCAGCCGAACTGATCTCGCAAGCCTTCCAGCATGGCGCGGATCGAAGACGTGCCCTCATAAGGCAGCGGCTTCAGGTCTGACCAGGTGAATCCGAACTTCTCGTGCTCGGTGCCAATGCGCCAGTCAGCTTTAGGTTTACTGCCCGCCTCAAACCACTCCACCAGTTCCGTTTTTCCGGAAATGCGCGGCGCAGATTCGTCTATGTCCTTGGTCGGTGTTGTCACGCCCCTGCCCTCCTGGAGTGTTTTATGTTTCAGGCAGATAGGGAGCCTTTTGCCAATCGCCAACCTG
>JBCCZH010000237.1:0-5242 GCA_039188075.1 Pseudomonadota bacterium | reverse complement strand
TAGAATTTGCGCGCCGCGAATTCAGTTATCTGAGACTTGCCCAAAATGTGCCACTTGGCGTGGTTACACGTGCCACGCAAGCGCTCGAGGCTTTACCGCCGATAAGCGAAGAGATCCCTGAGCCCGTTCCGACGGACTCGTCAGATTTGCCCGCCGAGCCTGAAACCGGCGAACCGACTGAGGAGGCGCCCGAATGAGCGTTCGATCTGTATCCAGACTCGCACTGATCCTGGCCGTGTCCGCCAGCCTGGCGGGGTGCTCTATTCTCGATCGAGGTCGGGCCGACCGTGAAGCGCAGGCAGAACTGGAAAAAGAAGGTCGGATCACAATGGTATTGGGCGATGATGCCCTTGAACCGGATCCGAGCCTGCTCAGCGAAGTGATCGCTCTGCCCGCACCGCGTGAATTGACGGAAGGATGGCCGCAAGCCGGCAGTCGCGCCAGCAAGGCGATTGGCCATATCGCTGTGGCGAGCGAGCTGGACGTCGCCTGGCGTGCCCGGGTCGGCGACGGGTCTGACAGACGCTCGGCCTTGAGCACACCGCCTGTTGCCTCCGATGATACGATCTACACGATTGATTCCCGCCAGATGATCGTCGCAACGGATGCCAACTCTGGTGATCGGCGTTGGAGTGAGCAACTCGATTCGAGTAATCGCCGGGATGGCACCGGGATCGGGTCGGGGATTGCTCTGGAAGGTGATCGTTTGGTGATTGCCAGCGGCTTTGGGTTTGTCGCGGCTTTCGACGCTAATAATGGCAGCGAACTTTGGCGCACCGAAACAGAAGCGCCGATGACCGGATCACCCACGATCAAGGATGGACGGATCTTCGTCTCCTCGAACAATAATGAAGTGCTCGCCCTGGATCTGGATACGGGCGACCTGTTGTGGAGCGATCAGGCGATCGCGGAATCTGCGCGGGTGCTCGGATCGCCAAGTCCAGCGGCGGTCGAAGACATTGTTGTCGCGCCTTACTCTTCGGGCGAAGTCATTGCCTATCTTGCATCGAATGGACGGCGCTTGTGGAGCGAAGCCCTGGCCAGCGTTGGTCAATTCACACCGATCTCCTCCATCAACGATATTGGCGCGCGGCCTATTCTGGGTGGCGGCCTGGTTTTCGCGGCGAGTCAGTCCGGCGTTCTGGCGGCGATTGACGGTCGAACCGGCAACCGGGTCTGGCAACAGCCGATTGGCACCACCCAGGCGCCCGCTCTGGCAGGAGAATATCTTTTCATCATGGGCGTCGATGCCGAGCTTGCCTGTATCAAAGCCGGGACCGGTCAGGTCGTCTGGGTCAAGTCTCTGCAAAAGTTCGAGAAAGAACGCAAACAGGAAGGCCGCCTGACCTATGCCGGTCCGATCATCGCGTCCAATCGCATCCTGGTGGTCTCATCGAAAGGTGAACTGATTGCGTTTGATCCGCAGAGCGGGAATGAAATCGACCGCTTGAAAATTGGCGATCCTATCTATATCGAGCCGATTGCTGTTCAGGACAAATTGATCGTTCTGACTGATGACGCGCGACTCGTAGCTATTCGCTAAGGCTGTCGAGCGCGTACGACCGATCTAACCGAGGCGCGCCATGCCGTTGAAAATCGCAATTGTGGGACGCCCCAATGTGGGCAAGTCGACGCTGTTCAATCGTCTGGCCGGCAAGCAATTGGCGCTGGTCGATGATCAGCCCGGCGTCACACGCGATCGCAAGGAGGCGGAAGGCCGCCTGGCGGATCTGCCGCTGATCCTGATTGATACAGCAGGTTTTGAAGACGTCTCGGATGACTCGCTCGAAGCACGGATGCGGCAACAGACAGAAATCGCCATCCGCGAAGCCGAGCTGGCCCTCTTCCTGATTGATGCCCGCGTGGGAGTCACCGCAATGGACGAACGGTTCGCCCAGATCCTGCGCCGGGCCGACATGCCGATTGTTCTGGCAGCCAACAAGGCGGAAGGCAGCGCTGGCGATCAAGGCCTGCTCGAGGCCTGGAATCTGGGACTGGGAGAGCCGGTCGGCCTATCGGGTGCACATGGCGAAGGCTTGTCTGATCTCTATTCCGGCATTCGCGAAGCCCTTGGTGAAGAAGCGTTCGAAGAGGCCCTGAAAGAGGAAGAGGCTGAAGAACAGGATACGTTCAATCATGGCATCCTCGATCAGCTTGAAGGCCTGGATATGGATGATCCCTATCTCAACGAATCCAAGCTTGAAGCGGCGTTCGAAAAAGCTGGTATTGACGATGATGCCGAAGGCTCTGCGATCGAAGAGGCCAAGGCCGCCACCAAGACGCGGCCGATCCGGTTGGCGATTGTCGGCCGACCCAATGCGGGCAAATCCACCTTGATCAATCAGCTGGTCGGCGAACAGCGCCTGCTGACGGGGCCGGAGGCCGGCATTACCCGCGATTCCGTCACACTGCGGTGGAATTGGGAAGGCCGCGAGGTTCGCCTTGTTGATACGGCTGGCCTGCGCAGGAAGTCCAAGGTTCAGGAACGTCTTGAAAAAATGTCGACGGGCGAGACGGTCCGCTCTCTGAAATATGCCGACGTCGTGGCGCTGGTCATGGATCCCGAGGATTCCTTCGAGAAACAGGATCTGCAAATCGCTGATCTCGCCATCCGGGAAGGGCGCGCCGTGGTGTTCGTCATTTCCAAATGGGATACGATCAAGAACCATGGCATGGCCATGAAAGAGCTGGAGCGGCGCCTGAAAGAGCATTTGCCGCAAGCCAAAGGAGCGGCGCTTGTCACACTGTCCGGATTGACCGGAAAGCGGGTCGAGCGGCTGATGCCCGCTGTTGCCAGGGCTTATGATGATTGGTGCGCCCGGGTGAAGACCGGGGATCTGAACCGGTGGCTACGTTACATGATCGAGCGCAATCCGCCGCCAAGCGTCCAGGGCAAGCGCATCAAGCCGCGCTACATGGCGCAAATCAAGGCGCGGCCGCCAACCTTTGTGCTGATCGCATCCCGCGGGGATCAAATGCCGGAACAGTATAAGCGCTATCTGGTCAATGGATTGCGCGAAGCTTTCGGTCTGCCAGGCGTTCCGATCCGGTTGCACGTCAAGCAAGGCGCCAATCCTTATGCCGACAAGGCGCGCCGAAAGAACTAAACGGCGCGAAAACTGCGTAAACTCCACCTTAAGTAGTTGATTATATGATCAGAGCTTGAGGGAATGCTATGGCTCAAGCCGCGACAAAACTTCCGAAAGTGACGGGAGACGAGGGCCAGTCGTCTTCTCGCGGCCTGTCCAACTCTTTCGCCAAGATGATTGCGGAAAACAGCACCGACGCGATCGCGGTTGCCGATGCCGACGGTATGATCGAATGGGTGAATGCCGCTTGGTCGGAAATGACCGAATACACTCTGGAAGAATGTATCGGAAAATCGAGCGCTGGTCTGACGATTGGACCGGACACCGACCGGACCGCATTGCGAGAGCTCGCGCGGGCGGGCATCGAGCGCCGGGCGATGCGTTGCGAGCTGATTCATTATCGCAAATCAGGGGATCGGTACTGGGCTGAGACGGTCATTACGCCAATTTTCGATGAGCAAGAACGGCTGACGCACCATCTTGTCGTGGGCCGGGACGTGACCGATCGCAAACTGCTCGAAGCGGAACGCGAACAGGCCCGTAAGCATGAAGCAGAACGGCAATCTGAACGCCGCGTGCTGGCGAAAACGACGGAGTGGCTGTATGCGGCGCGGTCGCTTGAAGACCTCTATAATGTCGTCGAACAGTGCGCGCCAAAACTGATGCCAAGCTTGAGCGGCGCGCTTTATATCTATTCCAATTCCCGCGATGTTCTCGACCTCGCCGTGGCCTGGGGCGAGAGCCCGTCTCCCGACTTTATGGAGCCAGATGAATGCTGGGCGCTTCGGCGCGGCCGTGCCTATCACTATGGCGTTGAAGAAATCGAATTTCCGTGCGGCCATTATCATGAAGAGGTAACGTCGTCGTTTTGTTTGCCGCTCCTGGCGCATGGTGAGACGATAGGCATGCTCTGGTGCCACACAGATGAAGAACAGGCTGACGAGAACGATACCAGAGACCGCTATTGGGACGTTGCACTCATGCTCGCGGAGCAAGTGAGTTTGACCATCGCAAATGTGCGTCTGCGCCAAGAGCTTCAAGATCGCTCGATCAAGGATCCTCTCACCGGCTTGTGGAACCGACGCTATTTCCTCGATACGTTGCGACGTGAAAAAGTGCGGGCCGATAGCAATGCGATGGGATTTGCATTGATCTCCATCGATATAGATCACTTTAAACGGTTTAACGATCATCATGGCCATGATGCGGGAGATGTGGTCTTGCGCCGAGTGTCGTCGGAACTTGTAACGACGGCGGGATCCGCGGGCTTTGTTTGCCGGGTTGGCGGTGAAGAACTGGCTGTAATCTGTCCGGATCTGGACGAACAAGCGGCGATGGATTTGGCGCACAAGCTTCACGCCGCGGTCAAGCGAACCGAAATTGTCTATCAGGGCGAAATCCTGCCTTGCGTCACCTTTTCAGCCGGGGTTGCAAACTATCCCTCAGATCATGGCTCAATCGACGAATTGATGCGCAATGCCGACAACGCCCTATATCAGGCCAAACGGGCAGGGCGCGACCGGGTGGTTCTGTTCGAAGCGGAGAGTGATGATCGCTGGGTGCTTGCGCGCGACCGCGCAGACTAGTCGCGAGCCAGCAATTCACGCACGTCAATCCGGGCATTGTTTCGCGTTTCACTTGCTTCGAGCAATGGCACCATATGCGCCGCCACATCTTCTGGCGGCGGCAAGGTCATCGGGTCTTCCCCCGGCATCGCATCGGCGCGCATCTGCGTCCGCGTGGCGCCGGGATCAAACAGGTTTACGCGTAAGGATGTCGCCGCATTCTCATCCGCCCAGGCATAAACCAGGGCTTCCAGTCCGGCCTTGGAGGCTTGATACGGACCCCAGAACGCGCGCGGGCGAGGCACGACACCTGATGTCACAAACAATGCGCGCGGTGAGTCCGACTGCCGCAGCAATGGATCGAGCACCCGGATCAGGCGCCAATTGGCGTTGAGATTGACGTCGATGACTTCATCGAATTGGCGTTCACCCCCGGCCTGCAACGGGCCAATCGTGCCCAACAGGCCGGCATTGGCCAGCATACCGTCCAGGCGCCCGAACTTTTCCGCAATCGCGTGACCAAGGGGCTCAAAGGCCGCTGCATCCTTCAGGTCGAAAGGAATGAGCGTCATGGAGCCGCCCATCGCC
>JBCCZH010000236.1:0-5246 GCA_039188075.1 Pseudomonadota bacterium | reverse complement strand
TCCTTGGCGCGACCGGTCAGCCAAAAATACCCATCCTTGTCGCGACGCCCCAAATCACCCGTGTTCAGCCAGCCATCATTTGTCAGCCCCGTATCCGCGCTCAAATAATAGCCCGGGAAAACGCTCGGGCCGCGAATGATAATTGTGCCGATCTCATCAATCTCGCAAAAGCGCTGCACCGCGCCAGTCTCGTCCAGCTGCGCCGCTTGGATGTCCAGATAGGGCAACCTTAAGCCAATCGACCCCACGCGCTTTTCCCCACCGAGCGGGTTCATCGCGGCAACGACTGTGCTTTCGGTCAAGCCATAGCCTTCCAGCAATTCCACACCTGAATAGTCCACGAATTTGCGAAACAGGTCTGGCGAAATGGGCGCCGCACCGACCGCGGCAAATCTGAACGACGAAATATCCAAGCCATCTTTCGGCACGGACATCAACGCCGCGTAGATGGTCGGCACACCGGACATTGAAACGACCTTGTGGCGGGCGATCAGTTTCCAGATATTCTGGATCACACCCGGCCCGCGAAAGCCGAATGGACCGAGCATCAGCTGAGACGCCCCTGCCAGAAATGCGCTCAAGCCGGAAATGATGACGGCATTCACATGGAAAAGTGGTAGACCGGTCAGGACGACATCGCCCGGTTCAAGCGGCGTTATGCGTGAGATCGCCCAGGCATTGAACACTTCATTCTCATGCGTGTGCGGCGCCAATTTCGGAACACCCGTGGTGCCGCCCGTATGAAACAGGGACGCGATGTGGCTAGGTTCAATCTTTCGATCAAATGTCAGGCCGGATTCCGGTTCCGCGTCGCGCTCATCCTGAAACCGCAAAATCGGTTTCCCTCTCGGTGTTTTCAACGGCATCCTGGTGGGCGGCATGCCGAAATATCGAGCTGGGTCGACAAACAAGATGGTCGTCACATGATCCAGTTCATCAGCCAGGACGACGATCGGATCCCACAGGTTCAGGCCAGGCAAAGGCGGCGTCGCGACAATGATCCTGGACTGCGCTGCAGAGAGCAGTTTGCGGATTGTCGCAGGTTCGAGAAATGGGTTGATCGCATTGACGATCCCCACGGTTTCGGCGCCCCAGATAATCTCGTGGGTCTCTGGGAAGTTTGGCAGGATATAGGACACAATATCCGCCGGACCGACACCGAGCGAGTGAAACAGATTTGCGGTTTGCGTGACCCGCTCCAGCAGCTCCGTGTAAGATATGCAATGCGGGGCTTCTTCAGCCGAGCCGGTCGGCAAGAATTGCAAGGCCGGGAGGTCGCCATATCGCCGCGCCGATCGTTCAATCGCATCATAGGTGCTGATGTCGGGGCAATGGTCACGCCAGGGCGTCTGCTCCATATCCTCGACGTCCTTGATAGTTTCAATCAATGCGTGATGCGTCACATCCGGCTCCATTTGTCGGTTAAAAAAGTGGCCGGCGACAGGCGCCGGCCAGGTTCGGAGGAGAAACGCCAGAGACGTTCACACCGGTCCCACTCGGGATTAGAAAGACTTCTTGAGTTCAACACCGTAAGTTCGCGGCGCGCCGACAACACAGCGTTGCGGCGTTTGCAGATTTGCCGTCCCGCCAAGCGGACCGGCAAACGGCTGGTTGAAGATTGACGTACAATAGCCCTCTTCGGTGAGGTTCTTACCCCACAGCGTCAGGCGCCAATTATTGTCCGATGCGGCCAGGCCGAGGCGGGCATTCACGAGCGTGTAAGCGTCCTGGATGCTTTGCGGATTATTATTGGTCGTCGCGCCAACATTCTGCTCGCCTATATATTGCATCTCGCCGCGCACGAAATAGTCGAGGTCCCTGTATCCAAGGCTGTCCGACCAATCGACAACGAGCGAGCCCTGAACATCCGGCGAGAAATGAGCTTCGCCACCGGTCAGGTCCTGGACAGGCCCGCCCGGCAAACCTGACGCGTTTTGATAATCAAGGAATTCTGAGTCGAGGAAAGACAGGCCGCTATTGATGGTCAACTGATCGAGCGGAGCCCAGATCACATCTGCCTCAAGACCTTGTTGTCGCAATTCACCGACATTGCGCGTGACAAAGGAGATGCCATCAAAGGCGCGATCCTGGAAACCTTTCAGATCCATCCGATACGCCGTCACATTGGCTTGCAGTGTATTATCGAAGAACTGACTCTTGACGCCGAGCTCAAAATTATCCGACGTTTCAGCCTCAAAGACACGTTGTGACGGGGTCAGCGCCGGGAATGTGCCCTGCGTATTGAAGCCGCCGCCCTTATACCCCGTGGAGTATGTCGCGAACAGCATGACATCATCCATGGGGAACCAACTGGCATTCGCGAAATAGGTCAGCTGGTCATCGGTGATCGTCGTTTCCGGAAGGGTTTCGGCCGAGCGGATTGAAAGCGCCGTCACGAAGACATTGTTGATGGTGCTCGTATAGGTGCCGGACTTTTCTTCGTCCGTCCAACGCAAGCCCGCGGTAAGCGCCCATTGATCATTTGGCCGCCACGTGCCCTGCCCGAAAACGGCATAGCTTGTCAGGTCCTGGGCAAATTCAACGACTGAGGCATTTTCCTGCTGCCCGGCCGCGCAACCAGCCGCAGCGCCCGGCCCGGCAAGACCCGTGACCACATTCGGACAGAATTGCGCGCCCAGATCTGACGTATCCAGGATGTCATAGGACTCATCGTAATAGAAACCGCCGACCACATATTCGAAGTCACCTCCGCTGGGAGACAGAAGCTGAATCTCCTGGCTGAACGTATTGTTTTCGAAGTCCTGTTTGCGAGGGAACAGTTGCGCGGGCAGTCTCAGTGAGCTGCCAAAATTGCTCGCCTCCCAATCGCGCACGGATGTGATCGATCGCAGAACATGACCTGAAGACAAGTCGTAATCCGCGTGAAGCGAGAGCCCCCATTGGGAATCGTCAGAGAAGTCGCGATGGTCCTGATAGATTTCATGATCAAACGGGTCTGCGGCGGCGGCGAGAAAAGCATCGCGCGCCGGGGCTCCGAACAGCGCCCCAATCGTGCCGCCAAAAACAGGATTTGGAATCGTATCTGTTAACAGCTCGACGGTCTGGCCCCCAAAATTGATCTCCGAATAATCAGCGGCAACCTTCAGCGAGAGCTGATCACTGACATTGAAAAGCACTTTGCCGCGCAAGTTCAAATCATCGCGCGCGCCATAGTCCTGCCCATCGAGAAGATTGGTGCCGAAGCCGCCGCGGTCGGAATATTGCCCGGCGACACGCACCGCGACCGTGTCCGAGAGGACGCCATTGAGCACGGCGCTGCCATTATAGGCGTCGAAATTGCCGGCGCCGATGGTGAGATCTGCAGTGTTGCCATTGAAAGACGGGTCCTTGGTGCGAATGTTCAGCGCGCCCGCAGCCGTATTCCGTCCGAACAGGGTGCCCTGCGGTCCGCGCAGGACTTCGACAGTTTGCACATCGAGCAGATTGCCAAGGATCGATCCCGGGCGCGGATAATAGACTTCGTCGATAAACACACCAACGGATGGCTCGATCCCAGCATTACCGACAGACCCGACGCCCCGGATTTGAATGCGGGCATTGGTCAACTGGCTGGAACTGGGCAGCAGAAAGTTAGGCGAATAGAGCGCGATATCCTGCAGGGTTTGCGCGCCGGACTCTTCCAGAAACTCACCCGAATAGGCTGAGATAGAGATTGGTACGTCCTGGACGTTCTGCTCGCGTTTTTGCGCGGTCACGGTGACCGTACTCAATCGCGCTTCGCTGTCTTCGTCGCCACTTTGCGCCTGTGCGGCAACGTTGAAATTTGACATCCCGGCAAGTGCTAATGTCGCCACCGTCATCTTAAGCGTCAGCTTCTTCATTTTCTATTTCCTCCCGTTTTTCGACCCGACCGGTCGATGTTTTCCGCGGCTTGTCGGCTCGGCGCTACGTGCAGACAAAGCCGGGATCGTCTTGACGCGGTAGCGAGGAGGGCTTTTGAAGAATACCAACTAGTTGGCAATTGTGCGGAGCGGATCGCAACTGTGACAAAGTCAGACCCCAAACTTGAACCCGGAATTTCGGAACAAGTGATCGGCGCGCTTCGGGCGCATGGTCATCGGCGTACCTACCAAAAAGGCCAGTTGATCGTGACGGCCGGCGACGACTTCGAAGAGCTATTCATCATCGAAGATGGAAAGTTCTCGTATTCCAGTATCGATCGGCACGGCAATGCGTCCGTTTATGGCTACAAGGAAGCGGGCACCATCTGGGGACTGGCCGGAGCGCTTATGCGAACACCGGCCTCATTCTTTTTTGAAGCCGTCGAGGAAAGCGTGGCGACCTGCGTCAGCCATGATCAGTTATGGGGTCTGATCGACAGCGATCCAGCGATCCGGCGCGGGGTGATTTACCGGCTTGGCTGGGCTGTTTTCGAGGCGACGTCTTTCGGGCATCAGGAGCGAACACTGCCCCTGAAAAAACGCCTCGCCAACTTCTTGCGCAAGAATGCAGATGAGTCCGGAACGCTATCATTGCCGCAATCTGTGCTCGCGCGGAATCTGGGCGTCTCAAGATATGCGGCGGGAACGCAACTTCAGAATCTGAAGAAACTGTCGCTGATTGAAATTGAGTATGGGCGGGTCCGCGTGATGGATAGAGATCAATTGAAAGCCTTCGCCGCCCCGGACTGATCAATTTCAGCAATTGCCATCTAGCTGGCAGTTGGTCGCCGAGTGGAGCGGCATAGGTAAGAGAGGGAGATCAGATCTATGCGAAAATTGGTTTTACTCTGCCTGTTGGCTCTTTTGGCATTCCTTGATCCCCGAAGCGCAGATGCGGAGGTGCCGACATTGGAAGATCGCGTTCAGATATCAGAGCAGATTGCCAGGTATTCTCAGCTATGGGATCGCAAGGATGCGGAAGCCTTCTCTGAACTGTTCACCGAGGATGCGGTTCTGGAGTGGCATTTTGCTGACGCGTCCGAGCAACCGCCTGTTCTGACCGGCCGCGACAATATTCTCAAATATGCACGCAAGGCGCACGCTGGCAGATTGGCTGGCCGCCAATCACGACATCACTTCTCTGGGCTCGTTTTTGAAAGCCTCACGACGGACAGAGCTGAGACCGAGCATATGTTCATGGTTACGCACGTGCTCCCAAACGAACCTCCTATTGTCAGATCTACGGGCATCTATCAGATCGAGTGGCGCAAGACAGATGATCGTTGGCTGATGTCTCATCGGAAATTATTTGTTGATCGGCGCGCGGACTAATTGCCCTCGCTG
>JBCCZH010000235.1:0-5351 GCA_039188075.1 Pseudomonadota bacterium | reverse complement strand
CATTGTAAGAGAGTGCGTTGATTGCTAAGTTTGTTATGAGTTGTTCTCGTCTATTGCGTAAGGTCAATGGTACAGGGATGATGTTAGGTACCGTATGTTTGTTTTTCACACTATGGACCCATTGCCGGTGGTGTAGCTGGCGGGCATGAAATATGTTTGTTGTGAGTAGAATCTAAAGGTCCCGGGTTCGAATCCCAGAACAGACATCAATTGTTTTCATGTCTAAAGTGATTCATAATGTCGATAGGGATGTGTCCAGCACATGTAAATGTCCGTCGGCAGTCGTTATGTCCTTTGGAAAGTCTTTTTATACACATTTCCTAGTCCTATCGGAGACGGACTGTAAGCCAGGAAGTCCCATAAGATATTTCCCGTTGTGTCCGAAACATTGTTATACGCGCCTAACAGGGTCCTTTTTCGAGTCTTTCGTGTAAATCTCGTTTAAATGAACTTTTCGATGCGCGCCACCCGTTGTGTCGTCACCACGGTCACCGTTTCGACCGGTCCTGCACAGTCCTGCTCGAAAGAACCCGTCGCCAACAAGGTCGTAACCATCGTTTCAGACGAACTTGGCAGCGCGTCGCCGTTTGCCTTGCCAGGATCCGTCATCGCCTACGATATCACGGTCACCAATGAAGGGCAGCGCCTCGATGATGGTACGGTGATGTTGACCGATGAATTGCCCGCAGATGTGAAATTGATTGTCACCGGTGCGTCTGCTTTCACCCTGTCCGATGGCGCTACTGCATCCGATCTGACGCTCAACTGGGTCGATTCCGCCAGCCCCTCAGATGGCGTCAGTTTCTCAACCGATGGTACGGATTTCACCTATACGCCCAGTCCTGATGCGGACGGGGCGGACGCCGCCATCACCCATGTGCGATTCGATCTGGATGGGGCCATGCGCCAGCGCATAGATGGCGTATCAGATCCCAGTTTCACAGTCTCATTCCAGGCGATTGTGAAATAAAGCCGGATCGCAAGACAGAAAGGTTAATCCGCTGTTAACCCTTCCCGGCCAAATCTCAGTAAAACATTAACCATCTGATCGGCAGCCGTCACTGAGCAGTGACATTTGTGTATACCGCAAATCACCCTAGAGCTGGCCGTTCACTCAAGGCCGCCAGGGGGCTGACCATGAATTTGCTCGAGCTCGTCATTATCGCGCATCGCTGCCGCTCGACTCATCACTATATCGCATTTGACGCCCTGCAATTGCTTCAGGGTGATCATGCGGCAGACTGGAAAAACCTCCTGCTCAAACACCATACGGCGCTGCTCAAAGGCGCCAAAGCGCCGGACAAGGAGTTCAAGGATTTCAAGAACCATGTCCTGCATGTCGAGGATGGCGAATGGGGCGGGGCCCGCGACGCCGCCATGGAATGGTATGGCAAGGCGGTCGCGGCCTTGCGCGAAAAGAAATGGTCGAAAGCCGCTTATGCGCTTGGCGTTCTGACGCATTATTATGCCGACCCGATCCAACCTTTCCACACTGCGCAGAGCGAGGAAGAAGGGGCCATGCACCGGGCCCTGGAATGGTCGATCGCGAAATCCCGCGACACCATCAAGGCCCTGATCGATGTACGGGGCTATCCGCATGTTCACGCTGGCACAGATATCGGCTTTGTCGCCGATATGGTCCTCGCCGGCGCGAAATATTCGAACCCGCACTATCAGACTTTCATTGATCATTACGACCTCAAAAAAGGCGTCGCCAATCCGCCGGAAGGTCTGGATCAGACGCTTCTGGATATACTCGCAGATTTGATCGCATATGCGACGGCGGGTGTGTCTGTCCTGTTCCAGCGGGCTTTTGCCGAGGCCGCGGTCAAACCGCCAAAGGTTGATCTGGATCTGCCGGGATACTTCGCTGCGATGGACATTCCGATCCGGCGCATCACCAAACGGATGGCAGATGCCAAGGACCGCAAAACGGTTGAAGCCATGTATGCGGAATTTGTCGAGACCGGCAAAGTCATCAAGACCCTGCCGGATGATGACAAGAAGATTCGCGCCTTGCACTGTAAACATATCCTGCGTCAGCCTATTGAATGGCTGGATGCGATGCCGATCCGACCGATTGGTACCAAACATGTGCCGCTGCCCAAGCAGCCGGAACCGGTGCGATATGAGTTGAAAGTCGTTCCTGTGCCAACCGGAGCGCCGATTACTGTCGAGCGCACGCCGACGGTGGCACCCGATCCTGAGGTCTTCGAGGAGACGACAACACCTATTGCGCTGGCACCAGAGCCTGAGCCCATCCCGGCGCCTGATCCGGAGCCGGAGGTCGTTCCTGAGCCAGAGGTCGCGATCGCGTCAGGAATCGTGCCGCAGACAGTGGAACCGGAACCGGCAGAAACAACCTCCGCCGCAGAAGCCATGCTGGCTGAACTGGAGGCGGTTGAACCACCCGCGCCGGAGCCGCAGCCTGAAATCGAGCCTGTGACCACGCCGAACGTGGAAGCCCTTGCCCCCGTTGCAACAGAAAAGATCGAGACGATCGAGGAAGATCAGGATAGCGAGGAAGAGCGCGGTCCACGATTGACATTGGACTCACCGGTTGTCGATGCACCGTCCATCGGGCCGAAAACAGCCACGCGTCTCGAACGGGTCGACATCTTCACCATCGGAGATTTGCTGAGTGCAGATGTCGACGCCACAGCGGCCGCGCTGAACGTACGCTACATCAAGGCAGGCACACTCACCGATTGGCAGGACCAGACCCGCCTGATGGTCGAAGCCCCGGGTTTGCGCGTGCTGGACAGCCAGATCCTCGTCGGAGCAGGTATTCGCTCGGTCGATGAATTGTCCAAGGCGTCAGCCAAGACTGTGCTGAACGCGGCCACCAGTTTTCTCGACACTCCGCAAGGCGCGCGCGTGCTTTGGGGCGGCGAGAACAATGTCGACAAGCACGAAGTGGAAGGCTGGATCGGTCTCGCAAAGGCGGCCCGCGCCTAGTCTTGATCAGCGGCGATGCCTGGCGATAATCGCCCCGATGACGTTTGAGTAATCATCCGTCCAGGGGCGTTTGCCGTCGCTTTCAAGCAAATGCCAGTCCGGATTGTTTTCAAATTCCGCCAGCGCGGCGGTCGATCTTGCCAGAAGCACAACCTGGCTGGCGCTGACGGCATAGCCATGCCCATCCGCTTCGGAGGGGATGTGGACCTGATACACGGCCGGGACATCTAGTCGATTGGCAATGCGGGCCACGATCTTGCTGAGATCCATATAGCGATTAGAGATGTGCATGATCAGCACCCCGTCATCAGACAGGCGGGACAGGTAAAGATCCACGGCTTCAACCGTCATGAGGTGCGCCGGGACGGAGTTGGAACTGAACGCATCGATCAGTAACAGATCGAATTTATGCTCAGGCTCAGACGCCAGACTGAGGCGACCATCGCCAAGAATAATCGGCGCATCCGGCGTGCATTCTGACAAATAGGAAAAGTATTGCGGATCGCTGGCGATCCTGGCGACCAGCGGGTCTATCTCGTAATAGGTATAGGCCTGACCGGCGCGGGCATAACAGGCGACAGAGCCTGTTCCAAGGCCAATGACCCCGACATTTCCCGCACCCTCATAGCCCCCGAAAACCTCGCCGATCGGGGTTCCCTTGGCGTAATAAGTGCTCGGTATGAGGGCTTTGTCTTCCGCGGTGAATTGCGCGCCATGCTGCGTTGTGCCGTGTTTCAAAACGCGGATCTCTTCGAGCTCGAGAATCTTGACCACACCAAAGAAACTGCGGTCTTGCACGCCAACTCCCGAAGGGTTGGCGAGGGCGCTGATGCCAAAGGTACAGGCCGTCGCAATTACCGGCCCCAGTTTGCTATTCGCTGACATGGCAATCGCGGCAATCGAGATCAGGGCGATGAAGCGGTACGTGAACTGAGTGGAGTCGTCGCCACCAAATGTGAAATGCAAGATCGCGGCAGCGGACAGCGCCAGCGCTGCCGTCAATGACCAAACGCGCGTGCGACCTTGACCCATCCAGCGCAAACCCGGGCGCAAGACGAGAATGGCGAGGATCATCAGCGGATATTCAATGACCGAGTTAAAGATGAGCGGCACCAGCAAGGCATTGAACGCGCCGCCCAACACACCGCCAAGGGACATGATCAGGTAAAATTCAGTCAGACGTTTCGCCTCCGGGCGATCCGCGGCCATGGCGCCATGCCCAACCATCGCGGCCAGGAACAGCGTCAACAGATGGATCGGGATCGCCAGGAAGAAAGAGAGCTGAATATTGGAGAACAGGGCGAACGCGGCCGTCGCGACCGCCATTGGCAGCAATCGGTTGGACTGACTGAGGCTCAGCGCTGGGCGTTTCGAGAAAACCAGAATGAATGAACTGATATAGAGAATAAGCGGCAAGGCCCAAAGGAACGGTACGCTGGCAATATCGGTCGAAATGTGGGTGGTCACGCCGACCAGAAGGCTGGAGGGCACAAAGGCGCAGGCCAGCCACCAGAGGCGTTGCTGCCAGAGGCTGCGTTTTGCTGGAGCCTCATGACTTGTCGCCATATCTGCGACCGCAGGCGCTTGTCCGCCCCCCGTTGCGAAGGCGCTCCATCCGGAGCCAATCAGCAGGATGGCCAGTACTCCGTAACCGAGCGACCAGCTCAGCGTCTGCGTGGCGATCGGGAAAAGCGGCTCGAGCAGGACGGGGTAAGCGATGAGCCCGATCAGCGAGCCAATATTGCTGGCCCCGTACAGGTGGTACGGGTCATGCGCATCGGCTCGACCAGAGCGGCTGTACCAGCTCTGGATCAGCGGTGCCGTCGCCGCGATCACAGCAAAGGGCGGGGCGATGGACAGTGCAAAGACGCCAATCAACCAAAGGGTCGGCTGAGTCGGATCCGGATCGCCCAGGGCGCCGGAAAGCTGGAAGGGCAGCACCAGGGCCGCCAGCAGCAACAGACCGGCATGAATCCCGATCTGGGTGCGCAACGAAGCGACGAAATGATTCAATAGGTGCGCATAAGCGTAGCCCAGCAGCAAAGCGGCCTGGAAACAGACCAGAGATACATTCCAGACATTGGGGGCGCCGCCGAGCAGCGGGGTCGCCATCTTCGCGAACATTGGCTGAACGAGAAAAACCAGAGTGGCGGACAGGAAAACCGCAGCGATATAAGGGCTCGCCCCGAACCCGATCACGGATTGTCGAACAGCCCGAATGGGCAAAGCCACCGCCTTGTTCATATTTTCACCCACATTATCACCAAACATGAGTGATGGCAGATTAGCATGAAGACTTCGTTGATCAGCGCCGCAAACCACGTCATCTCTGCTTGTCGGAATATTAAATATACACTCGAATGGAGCCAAGTCTTGCGTTTGTTTTGGGGTTT
>JBCCZH010000234.1:0-5353 GCA_039188075.1 Pseudomonadota bacterium | reverse complement strand
GCAGCGCGAGACCTGATCCACCACAATTCGACGTCTTCGCCACTCGCAAAGTTCGAACGCTCCATGAGTTCGGCGAACAAAAACCAACTCGTGTGATGTCCCAACAAGGCTTTGTATTCCGGCGTTGCGATAGTTGCTCCCAATGTCGCAAGTTCTGAATCGGAGTAAGTTTCTTTGTAATCGACGAATCCGTTCGAAGGGCAGACGGCGATGGCGATCGGAAAAGTCAGATACGAGACCTTCGTCAAATCGAGATAAGCGCCGTAAGTCGAATGTGTACCAAGTGCGAAAGCGTCGAAACGCTCCCCACCGATCGGGCAAACTCTTTGTTCGACAAAAACGTGGTGACCGCTGCTTTCAGTGCAGGTTATCGCAGCGTTTGTCGCGTCGTCCGCCATCGCGAAATTTGAGCAGAGCAAAATCGCAATTGCCAAGGTGGATTGAATGGCTCGCACAATCTTGGTCATAATATTCTTACCCTTATACAGTAATATTATTACATAAATCAGACTTTTCTTGTTTTGAAAACATCGGAAGCTGAGAGGGGAAAGGCAACCTCGATCTTGTCAGGACACAATTCGACAAAAAAGAGCGTTCACCCGCCAAACCATGGCCAACGCACCCCTTCCAATTGTTAACAATTTAATGACCAAGACTTCACACTCAGGAAACCCAAATGCTGCTTAATGAGGCCCGGATCGTGAAATGTAGCGTCTCGGGAGACAATCATGAAGAAAACAGCACTCGCGACAGTCCTGGTTGGCCTGGCCTTGAGCCCTGCCGCCATGGCAGAATCAGAGCTTTACCTGAATGGCGGTGTATCCAGCTTCAGCACAGATGATGCCAATGTTTCAGCCTTCACCGCACGCGGCGGAGTCTGGTTCAACGGCCTGCTCGGGGCAGAAGTGGAAACTTCACTCGGGCTGGGGGCGGATGATGCCGATGGCTTCGATGTCGAGCTGGAAAACTCAATTGGCGGCTTCGTCGTGGCGAAATATCCGGTTCTGCCGCGGGTCGATGTGCTCGGACGCCTCGGCTATACAGTGGGCGAGTTTCAGTCGGCCACTAATGGTGTTTCAACGGATGCGGATTCAGATGGATTCGCATTTGGTTTGGGCGGCGAGGTCATGATCACCAGTCAGATTGGTCTGCGCGGTGACTATACCCGGATTGAGCCCAGCGAAGACGGCATAGATGGCGGCATCAATGTCTTTGCCATTACCGGCGTCTACAAGTTCGGCACCGTGCGCTAGGTTTGCAAACCTAATGCACTTGGAATTGGTTATTGGCGCTGTCTTCCAACGACGCCAATAATGATTCCGGCTGTCGATGATCCGCTAATCCCGCTCGGCCCAGGTTTTCAAAATATGATGCGCCACAGCCATAGGCGGCGGCGCATAAATATCCGGATGCGTGCCGGCAATGACCTGCCGGGCTTCCTCTCGGGTGATCCAGCGCGCGGCTTCCAGCTCATCCTGCTCCACGGAAATCTCCGTCGTGTCGGCTTCGACAATGATGCCGACCATGAGTGAGGATGGAAATGGCCAGGGCTGGCAGAACAGGTATTCGGCCTTGGCCGGGTCGGCCTTGATCCCGGCTTCTTCCTCCAGCTCGCGCGTGGCCGCCTGTTCGACGGTTTCGCCGGGCTCGACAAAGCCGGCCAGCGCCGACCAGAAACCGGCGGGCCAACTCGCCTGGCGCCCGAGCAGGCATTTATCATCCTTCACGGCCAGCATGATCGCCACCGGGTCCGTGCGCGGAAAGTGTTCCGCGCCGCAGGACGGGCAGACGCGTTTCCAGCCGGCTTCGGCCGGTTCGCTCTCGGCGCCGCATTTGGAGCAGAACCGATGACTGCGATGCCATTCCAGCAGACTGCGCGCTGTGGCAGCAAAATTCGCTTCCATCGGGCTGAGGCCACTCGCCGCGGCGCGCATATCGGTAAACTCGCCCGCGCCCTGCAATAGCGATCCTTCAAGCTTAAAAGATGGTCCGAGATTGACGGCGAAGACCGGGGCGCCTGCTTTGTCTTCGCCCAGGAAGACGGATTCTTCCAGGCCGGGCAGGCGACTGAATTCGGGGCCGAGCCAGACCAGGTTCTGACCGCTCATCTGCACCAGCGGCGCCCCTTTCTGCATCAGGAAGACAAGCACATCCTCGCGCGTCTTGGCAGCTTCGAGCCATTCTGTGTTGGTTCGGTGATGCGCGGCACGATCGACCGGATGGCTGGCCAGGGGAATATCGTTTGATGTCGTCAAGTCTCGGGTCCTATGGGCAATAACCGAAGCAGATAAGGTATCCATCCGGATCCGTCACCACGATTTCTGTACAGCCATGGGGCAGTTCTTCAGGTTCGGAATGCGGGGTCCCCGTGGCGGCAAGGTGCGCGATGATCGGGTTCAGGTCGCGGACCCAGATATAAGCGTCCCAGAGGCCGCCGACGCGGGTCGTGTTCGGGACGGGTGTGGTGGTTTTGTCCCGGTGGATCGCCTGTTTCAGCATGATCGAGGCGCGCGGCGTATCGGCAATCGCAAAGCTGGGCGGGTCGCCCCAGATCTCAGCCACGTCAAACCCGAGCTGATCACGGTAAAAGGCGACGGACCGGTGAATATCTTCAACAACCAGTATGGCTGCGCAGGAGATGAGATGGTCGCCAATGCCTGTCTTTGTCATTGGTCGAGCGTATTCTGCGCTGATCACTTGTCAAACCGGTCTGCAATCGCGATATAGCCCTCGGAGGCTGGCGGTGGACGAGCTCCTCGCCAACCGGGTCAGGTCGGGAACGAAGCAGCCCTAACGAGTTTTCCGCTTGGGTCACTGTCCAGTCTCCACTCCGAACGCGCTACAGACTAACGAGCGGCTCTGATCGGCGCTTGCGCGATCATTTCCGAGCCACACCATATTTCCACGTTACGGGCCCCTGGTCTGACAATACGAAATGCGGTCCGACCCTCGTCCGACATGGGTTTGTGAAGCGAGCGTTGCCAGACTGGGCGTGCGGGCGGTTTTACATGCTTTGAGACGGTCGGGAACAGCTTCAAGCGAATGGCACTTTCCGCTTTGACGGGCTCATACGCGATGGCCCAGTATCCGTCGCCTTCGACACTGACCTGGATCGAGGCCGGAACTTTGCGGGGGTTGTATCCCGGGCCGGGCATCAGGTTTCGATAGGCGCTCACACTGACCTCACGCGGACAGCGTGTCTTTTTTTCTGTCTTGCTCACCGGTTCAATCGTGGCGCGCGGTTCGGGGTCCGGATTGACCGGGATGGGCCCGTCCGCTGCCGCCAACATGGTTGGGTCGCTTGCTGTGCACGCCATCGCAAACAGGCACAGGATTGAAAGCATGTATGTTTTGATCATGCCATCATCCTAGATGGCCAGGCGCCGTTCGATATGGGTGAAGATACCCAAATGGCGATCCAATCCGCCCGCCTCCGTTTGAGAGGCGGACGATTCAGATTGATCAATCGTCAGGGCGCGATGAAGACATTGTCCTGAATTTCAGTATCAATATCGGTATTGTCGCGAATGATCTCGGCAAGTGTTGTATCGCTGACCAGATTACGTTCACCGGCGCTGAGGTCGTTTTCCCACCAGAACCGGTCACCATCGCGCAGCGCCGTAAACTGGCGCACCAGGATGGTCTGGAACAATTCGCCCAATTGCGACCCCGTGACCGCGTCTTCCGCCAGACCGCCAACCCAGAGGTCGATCTCATTGACATCGCCATAGGTGTCGAACAGGGCCTCGGCGAGGTCATTGTCAGACGTGATCTGTCCAAATTGGGTGACCCGGGTCAGGCCCAGCGCTTCGCGCATATCATTATAGCCAGGCACACCATGATCACGCCCGCGCTGGATATTGAGTGAGGCCAGATCGAAGCCGCCGCTGCCCGGCTGGCCGAACAGGAAATTGCGAATATCGTCAATCACCAGCGCATCAATCTCCTGGTGCAGCTGGGTTGCGAACCCGCGCAGGATTGGATCGAGGTCGGTTTCTTCCAGCAAGATTGACGGGCCGGTGAAGAACGCCTCTTTGAGATCGAGATGACCGTCCGCGATCTCATCCCCGGCGGCATCAAGCCGCAGGATCTGTTCATTCAGCATGGAATGTCCCAACCGGAAAGCCGCGACGCTGAACGCATTGAAAATGGTTGGATTCACCGTGTCATCATAGCCGGAATAGTCGGCAATCGCATCCGCCCCGATCAGCGCCGGCAACCATTCTTCATAGGTGATCACCTGGATCTTGGCGATCACGATACGGCGCGCCTGTTCATAGACATCATCGACATCCGCGTCCGGATCATTGTCCAGCAGGATTTGCGCAACGCGATTATGTTCCCGCACAAACAGCGTGTGCATGACGGTCAGGCCGAGCTGTTCATTGGCGCGAATGTCGCCAGCCAGGAACAGGCTGGTCGGGTCGGTCACAAAGCCATTCGCATTGGTCAGGCTGCTTGTATTGAAGGGCAGAAGATTGCCCTGACTGGTGGCCAGGAAGGGCGTGTCGGTTTCGCGCAGGGCCGCGTTTCGTTCGTCATCCGAGCCATAGATCATCGAGCCATCAATCCAGCTGGTAATCTCATTCTCCTGCTCGCGCGGATTGCTGGTATCGGTGCCGGTAGAGCTGTCGAACAAGGCCCGGTTGAACGTGATGACCTGGGTGCCAGTGCTTGACGGATCAAAGAATGGATCGCCTTCCGGAACCAAGATATCAGCTGACTCTTCGGCGCCATCGGTGAGATCAAGATCATGGTCGATGAACTGGCCCCATTGCCAGACAAAGTCGGTGCCATTCACACTGTTCGGCAGGGACGTGCCTTCCGGCTGATCGACCACGCCGTTTGAGACCGCGCGGGCGCTGGGACGATCTGGGCCGGCCAGCTCGGAAACCCCATCAGCATAATCGGCAGGTGAGAGACGCTGCAAATGCTCGAATGTTGCGCCCCAGGTCGGATTATCGACATTGTTATTGGTGCCATCATACGTCCGCACTTCGCGATTATTGACGCGTGGCCGATTATTGTTGCGATTGCCGCGCGCCCGCTCGCGCCGCGTTTCTGTGTCATCGGGAATACCTTGCGGCGAGGGACCATCGCGCGGGGAGTCGGCGATCGAAACCGTCAGGGTCTGGCTGGTGCTGGCGCCGCGCGAATCCGTGACGGTCAGGCGCAGAACGATGTCGACGGCCTCATTCACGTTCGGCGCTTCAAAGGACGCGTCCAGGCTGTCACTATCAATCAGAACCACATCCGGCCCGGATTCTTGCGTCCATTGCACGGTAAACGCGTCACCGTTCGGATCGGTTGCCGATCCGTCTAATTGCACGGTGGCACCTTCGGTCACGGATTG
>JBCCZH010000233.1:0-5359 GCA_039188075.1 Pseudomonadota bacterium | reverse complement strand
GCCGGACAGGATGCGTTGCGGGCCGGTATAGGTCACTTGTTCCGTCATGGCAGCGGGGTTTAGCGGATTTTGGCGGACTGGCTAGTGGGCAATTCAAGCCGAGGACTTGCGCGTCATGCCTTTCAGATCGCTCAGCCGCACGGCGCCGAACAGGATCGCCGCGATGCCATAGATCGCGGCGCCAATCAAAATGAAGACCAGAACCTCGACGAACTTGCTGAACCCGATCCAGCTTTCCAGCACGGCGCGCTGCTGCATCAGGGCGATCAGGGCGGCCCCCATCGCGCCGCTGGCCAGGGCCACCGAGAGCAAGCGCGAGATCAGACGCGGACCCGGCCGGTACCAGCCACGGGCCAGCAAGCCAAAAAAGAGCAAAGCCGTATTCATCCAGGCGGCAATGCTGGTGGCGATGGCGAGGCCCGGAAATCCGGCCCAGCCCTGCGCCCGGAACCAGAAGAACAGCCCGGCGCCGAGCACGGTGTTCAAGGCGACGGTAAACAGGACAAAGCGCATCGGTGTCTTGGTATCTTCGCGCGCGAAAAAGCCGGGCGCGAGGACCTTGATCAGGACAAAAGCCGGCACGCCCCAGCCATAATGCACGAGCGCGAGGCCGGCCTGGCTGGCATCCTCCAGCGTAAACGCGCCGCGGGCATACAGGCCTTCGACCAGATAAGCGGGCGCCACCATCAGGGCAATGGCGGCTGGCAGGGTCAAGGCCATGGCGAGGCCAATGCCATCATCCATCAACCCATTGGCAGACTTGCCATCATCGGAACGGGCTGCGCGGGCAAGGCGCGGCAGGATGGCGACGCCGACCGCGACGCCGACTATGCCGAGCGGCAGCTGATACAGGCGGTCGGCATAGAACAGCCAGGACTTGGCGCCTTCCTCGAAACTCGCCAACAGCTGGCTGACCATGATATTGATCTGGGTGCCGCTGGCCGCGATGGTGCCGGGAATGGCGAGCGCGATGATCTTGCGCACGGCCGGCGTCATCTTGGGCACGCCGAGCGACAGCGAGATTTTCTGGCGGGTCACGCCCCACCACAGCAAGGCGGCCTGGGCAATGCCGGCAAATGTCACGGCCCAGGCGGCATAGACCGCCGTCTGTGGCGCCGTGTCCCCAAGCAGGGCGGCCGTAATCAGGAAGATGTTGAGCAAGGTCGGCGCGCCGGCGGAAAGCACAAACCGTCCGGCCGAATTGAGCACCCCGGACAGCAGCGCCGCCAGAGCCATACAGGCGAGATACGGCATGGTGATCCGAGTTAAAAGGATGGCCAGCTGGAAACTGTCACTGTCCGACGGATAGCCGCCATGGAAGATATACATCAGCCAGGGCATGCCGAGCTGAGCCAGGATGACCAGGCCGGCCGTGACGGCGAACAGGCCGCGCATGGTCTGGCGCGCGACCTCTTCAGCGGCTTCCTTGCCGTCTGATTCCAGCGTACGGGCATAGGCCGGTACGAAGGCCTGTGCGAATGCCCCTTCAGCGAAGATCCGGCGGAACAGGTTGGGCAGGATCAGCGCCGTGACAAAAGCGTCGCCAATCGGGCCGGCGCCGACTTTCGCCGCGATCAGAATATCGCGCACAAAGCCGAGGATCCGGCTGCCCATGGTCAGCGAGGATTGCGTCAGCGTATTGCGAAGGAGGCTCATTCAGGACTTTCGCGATTAGAAACTGTCGGCCGCGCTGGCCCGCTTCAACTTGCGCGCCGGGGTGCTTGGGCCATCCGGTTCCTCGCGCCCAAGCGCGGCGAGGAGTTGGTCGCGCAATGACGATTTCATGGCCTCATCAAACCCGTCCGGCAGCTCGACATAGAAGGCATCGAACACGCGCTCGCCATACGAGCCAACATGCGCCGAGACGATCGAGATGCCGGCCTCAGCGAGCACCGTGCTGACATCGCTCAACAGGCCGGGGCGATCGCGGCCGGAGACGTCGATCACCGTATAGGCCTGCGAGGCATCGTCTGAAATCGTGACGCGCGGCTGGACGATAAAGGCGGCCTTTCGCGGGTTCTGGCGCAGGCTGGCCTCGGGAATCTCGCCATCCGGATCGATCGCGGCGAGGATCATTTTCTCAACTCGATCCAGCCGGTTGCGGTCGCCTTTGGCAAAGGGATGACCTTCGCCATCTTCCAGCACAAAGACGTCAATGATGCGGCCAGACGCGCCGGTAAAGACCTGCGCGGCCACGGTATGCGCACCAAGCGCCCCGATGGCCTGAGTCAGGCGTGCGAACAGACCCACCCGGTCCGGCGCGGAGACGAACAGCACGGTGCGGTCATTGGCTTCCGAAGCGGCGCGGACAATGACGTCTTCATCATTGGATAGCCGCTTGCCATGTTCGATCAGCGTTTCAGCATCGAACCCGGTCCAATAGGCCTCGTCCATTTCCAGCATCACGCGGGGCAGGCTGCCAAGATGGTCCATGACCAGGCTGCGATTGGACTCCGCGCGGTCTTTCAGTTCCGCGGTGACGCTGCTCTCATCGGTCCGACCGCCGCGCAGGGCGGCTTCGGTATTATGATAGAGGTCGCCCAGCAACTGGCCTTTCCAGGTGTTCCAGACATTCGGACCGACCGCTCTGATATCGGCAACGGTGAGGATGTAGAGCAGGCGCAAGTGTTCCAGATCCATCACCTTTTCCGCAAAGGTGACGATGGTCCGGGGATCAGCAATGTCGCGCTTCTGCGCGGTCTCGCTCATTTCCAGGTGATTGCCGACGAGCCAGGCGACGAGCTCGGTCTCGGCTTCGTCCAGGCCGAGTCGACGGCAGGCCTGCCGCGCGGTTTTCATGCCTTCAATCTGCTGATCGCCAAGCCCCTTGCCTGTATCGTGCAGCAGCATGGCAAGATACAGCGCCCGGCGATTTTCAATCTTGCCATAAAGCTGTTTGGCGAGTGCGAATCCGTCTTCGCCCTGGTCCATGCGGGCAATATGCTCCATCGCGCGGATTGTATGTTCATCCACAGTATAATGGTGATACATGTTGAACTGGGTCTGCGCGACAATGCCACCAAATTCCGGCAGGAACCGGCCGAGCACGCCGGCCTCATTCATCCGGTTCAGGGTCAGGCCCAGATTCTCGCTTTCGAGCAGGATGTCGAGAAACACCGCAACCATTTCAGGGTTGGAGCGGTTCTTGGCGTGAATGAGTTTTTCATTCCGCGTCGCGACGGCGAGGGCATCCGGATGGACATCGACGCCTTGCTGGTCCGCCATCTGGAACAGGCGCAGCATGAGAACCGGATCGTCCTGAATCGTCTGCGGATCAGCGAAATCGATGCGATTTCCCGTCAGCGCAAAGTTCGGGTCCTCGAGGGGCTTGGAAGATGACGAGCCGGGCAGGAAGCGGCGCCATCCTTCCGGTTTGGCTTTTTGTTGAGCTTCCAGTTTCGCCGCCAGGATCCGAGTCAGGCCACCAACATCCTTGGCGGCGAGAAAATAGCGTTTCATGAACCGCTCAACGCCAAGCTGCTCCCCCCGATCCTGGTAGCCCATGCGGGCGGCAATTTCGGGCTGCAGGTCAAAGCTGAGCCGCTCTTCCGGGCGCCCGGTAATATAGTGAAGGTGACAGCGAACGGTCCAAAGGAACCGGGCGGCGCGCATGAACAAGTGATATTCATGCTCGGTGAAGACATTCGTCGTCATCACGTCTTCCAGCGTCGCTGTGGAATCCGGGTGCATGTGTTTGACGATCCAGAACAAGGTCTGCAGGTCGCGCAAACCGCCTTTGCTTTCTTTCACATTCGGTTCGACCAGATAACGGGCATTACCCTGTCTGGCATGCCGATTGTCGCGCTCTTCCAGCTTGTCAGCAATAAATTCAGCGTCGCGACCAATCACGGCCTGGCGATTAAACAAATCTCGGGTCTCATCCGCCAGATCGCGATCGCCAAACAGGTAGCGTGCATCCAGCAGACTGGTCTTGATGGTCACATCTTCCTTGGCGAGGCGGACACATTCCTGCGGGGTTCGAAAGGCGTGGCCGACTTTCAGGCCCATGTCCCAGAGGGCGTAGAGCATGTATTCGATGACGCTTTCCGCATGCGGGCTGGCCTTGTAGGCGCGAATGAACAGCAAATCGATATCGGAAGACGGTGCCAGAACCGAGCGGCCATATCCGCCGGTCGCGAAGACGGCGAGACGCTCGCCCTCTGTGGGATTGCGGGCGCGGAACACGTGCGTTGTGGTGAAATCATACAGCGCATGCAGCACTTCATCCTGCACCGCTGACAAAAGACGCGCCGTATCCAATCCATCAGCGCCTTGTTGCAACCGTTCCTGCGCGATCAAACGGCCTCGAAAAAGGGCGCCATGCAAAATGTCCAGCGCTTCCTTGCGGGCGGCGCGGTCATCGCCCTCATGCATCAAAGCGGCAGAGGTCAGTTTCACGCGCAGCGCACGGCCATCAATGATTGAGCTCAGCCGCCATTTTCCAGGCGCACGCTTGGTCGGCGTGCGGGTCTCGACGAGTTGAGCTTCTTCAGTCATGGCTGGGTGTTTAGCGTGGTTTGCACGGCTCTGGCTAGCTCCACCGAGCTGTTAATCCGCCGATCGCCGGAGCGAGATCAGCGCCTGGTCGAGAATGCTTTGATGCGCCGCGCAGACCAGTTGGCCACCGGGCTTTGCCGGCGCGCCGCGCCAGTCGCAGGCCAGCCCGCCCGCACCGCGGACCACCGGGATCAGGGCCGCCGCATCATAAGGCGCGAGGCCGGCTTCAGCGACGAGATCGATCGTCCCGGCGGCAAGCCGGGCATAGGCATAGGCGTCCAGCCCATAGCGCACGATCCGGGCCGTATGCCGCAAGTGCGTCCAGGCGCCTTGTTCCGGCGGGGTCATGATAAACGGATCCGTGGTCGCGATCACGGCCTTCCGCAGGTCGTCACACTGTGAAACCCGGATCGGTGTGTCGGTGCCGTCGGCGCGCAGGAAAGAGCCATCAGGCCCGCCAAAATAGCGTTCTCCGAGCACGGGCTGATCGATCAGACCGACAATGGCATAGTTTTCGTCATCGACCAGACCGATCAAGGTCGTCCAGACCGGCAAGCCGGCGACAAAGGCCCGTGTGCCGTCAATTGGGTCCAGAACCCAGGTCCAGCCGGATGTGCCATCCTGACGGCCATATTCCTCGCCATGAATGGCATCCTCCGGGCGCAACTCGGCCAGAACGGCCCGCATGGCCCGTTCTGCCGCCTTGTCGGCTTCGGTGACCGGGTCGAAATCGCCATCGCTTTTCTTGTTTTCAATGTCGGAAAGTGCCCTGAAATGGGGCATTATCGCCGCGCATGCGGCATCCGCCATCGCGTGAGCGACAGAGGTGGCGTCAAAATTCAACTGGGTTTGCATGCGCTCG
>JBCCZH010000232.1:0-5377 GCA_039188075.1 Pseudomonadota bacterium | reverse complement strand
GTCACCAAATTCGTCGCTGGTCACTTCCAGGACAATCCAGCATCCGGCCGGGTGCTGGAAAAACTCGGCTTTCAACGAGTCGGGGAAAAGCAGCTCTATAGTTTAGCCCGCGGCGGAAAAGATTTAGCATGGCGGTACGCGCTGGGCGCTTCTCCAGAAGTTGCCATGGGTGCAGCGCACTGAGGGAAGGTCTATGGCTGATCCGATCATCTTGAAGACGCGGCGCATGCTGTTGCGCCCGCCCTTTATGGACGATGCTCCGCAAATTGCGGAACGGGTCGGCTTGAAGGATGTGGCCTGGAATCTCGGCCGCGTACCACATCCTTATCAGATTTCCGATGCCGAAGACTGGCTCCAGGATGTGCCCTCCAGGTGGGAGGAGGACACGGCCTATGTGCTGGCCATGACGCGGCGGGGAGAAGGCGTGATTGGCTGTATCAGCTTGCGTCTAATGCCCATGGATGTCTGGGAAATCGGGTATTGGCTCGGCAAACCCTGGTGGGGCCAGGGCTATGCCACCGAAGCCGCCACAGCCCTGCTTGACTGGGCGGAGCGCGAACTCTCCATCTCGCGCTTCGCGTCAGGGCATTTCACCGACAATCCGGCCTCTGGCCGCATCTTGACCAAGCTCGGCTTCATTCGTGCCGGTGAAACTGAATTATACGACCCGGCGCGCGGCGGAAAATTTCCTTGCGTTCGCTATGCCAAAGGGATCGAGCCGGACCTGGCTGTAAAACTCGCTGCACATTAAGGCCAGCGGCCAACCAGCTGCTCTGGATTGTACAAGGAGCTTGCCTCGGCCGCGGCGAGATCGGCCTCGATCGCACGAAGGTCAGCATCAAAATCAGAATTGGACTCATCGGCCTCAAGCGCGCGACTGAACGCGATCAGTTTTTGCCGCAAGGCCGCGTGTTCCGCCTCGGGAAACCGCTCATGAATCCGGCCCGCGGCGGCCCGCATCGCGTTGGTGTAAGCGAGCGTTCGCGGGGCGTCTTGCGTGAGACCCGCACGTATAAGCTGGATCTCGCGCTGCCACGATATCGGCTCACGCCGATCCGCATCGCAAATGGTATCGTCCAGGGCCCGAATGTAAGCCGCGAGGTCCGAAACAGTATCCTGGTCAGGCGCCGTCCCCGAAAACTCTTCGATAATCTGAGCCGAGAGAAATGATTCCAGTATACCGGGGTCGGATCGGTCGACACGAGATCGCCCCTCCGCGGTTGCAAGGTCTGGAATGGGGACAGGGTTGAACACCTGGTCCGCCCTCAATTTGGAGAAAAGACCATGTGTGACATCGGCTGTGCCCGGGGCACCTGAAATTCCGGAAAAGACAAAATCAGGATTACCGCGGCCATTGCGATGACAGGCGGCGCAGCTCAAACCCGCCTTTGCCGCCTGGCCACCAAGCAGAGTCGCGCTTTCAAACAGGAGAGCGCCTCTCTGAACCGCCGGTTCAGTTGGCTGAGTCAGACAGGTGGCGGGTTGTTGAGTCAGGTGAGCGACAGGATCAGCTGTCCAACTCAACCATTTTAGCACGGTCAGATCCGGCGGCGATGGCGCCGGATCTGGTGGTGTTCCCTGACAAGCGACGAGCCAGATCATCAGGCCCGCCAGCCTCAGCCCCCTCATGTGCGGGCGTCGGCAATCCATTGCGAGAGTTCTTCGGTCTGCTCACAGCCGAATGGGCAAAGCGTATTCAGCTTGTCCAATTGCGCCTGTGCGCGGTCCAGGTCGCCCATCTCGACATAGTACTCGCCCAGATACTCATTTGCGCTGAGATGATCCGGCGCGATGCTGAGCGCGGCGGCATAGTAAGTCAGGGCCGTTTCTCGCTCGCCCTTCTTGCGATTGGCGAAGCCGATATAGGTCAAAACGTCAGGATGCGGCCCGAGAATGGCGCCCGCCGTGCGCAATTCGGCAATCGCGGCGTCATACTCGCCGAGATTGATCAGGCGCAAGGCTTCGGAATAAAGCACGTCGCCGATTTCCAGGCTGACAGGCTGTACCAGCGGCGCGAGACTTGACGTCTCGATGCTCGTGGCAGTCGACTTCGCTGCTTCAACTTCAGCAATGGCGGCGGCAATCTGAGCCGCTTCCGGACAGTTTGAGGCGCATGTCGTGGACGCTGATTGCAACTCAGCCAGCACCGCATCTGCCTTGTCCATCTTGTCGAGCTGGACATAAGTCGCGCCCAGCTTGCCATGCGCCTGATACAGCGCCGCGTCATACTTTACGGCCCGCTCGAACGATTTCGCAGCCGCCTTGTACTCTTCCTGACCGAGATGCGAGAGGCCCAGCATATAGCGCGTATTGGCGTCTTTCTTGGCCACTTTGCTGACGCGCTTGAACGCGCGCTCCGCTTTCTTGTATTCGCCGGCCTGCAGCGCCTCGACACCGCTTTGATACTCTTCGACCGGATCATAGCTGGGGCCAGAACTGCTTGGCGACGACGATCCGGAACCGCCGCCACTACCACCAGCTATGGCGGGGGTGCCGCTAAATGCGATCGCTGCAACTGCAACCAAAAGGGCTCGTTTCATGGCTCGTCCTCCGTTGGGTTTCATCTCAATCTATACTCGCGCGGAATGAAGACCAGAGTCCATGCCGGGATTTTCAAGTCTGCGTGAGGTTGGCGTGCAGGCGCTACTCGCTTTTATTGCCATGATCGCTTATGAGGGCGCGATGAAATTCCTCGATCAAACCAAGGTCTATGTCAAAGCCGGTCATGGCGGAAATGGGTGCGCCTCTTTCCGACGGGAAGCCTATATCGAATTTGGCGGCCCGGATGGCGGTGATGGCGGCCGCGGCGGACACGTCTATGTCGAAGCAGTCGAGGGCCTCAACACCCTGATCGACTATCGCTACCAGCAGCATCACAAGGCCGATCGCGGAGGCCATGGCATGGGCAAACAGCGCCATGGCCGCGGCGGCACTGACAAGACGCTGAAAGTGCCTGTTGGCACGCAGATCTATGAAGAAGACCAGGAAACCTTGATCGCAGATCTGACCGAGGTCGGTCAGCGCGTTATGGTGGCCCAGGGCGGCAATGGCGGATGGGGCAATATGCGCTTCAAGACCTCGACCAATCAGGCCCCGCGACGTGCCAATCCAGGTGAAGCTGGCGAAGAGTTTACGCTCTGGCTCCGTCTGAAACTGATTGCTGATGCGGGCCTGTTAGGCCTGCCCAATGCCGGAAAGTCGACCTTTCTGAGCCGCGCCACCGCTGCCAAGCCAAAGATAGCGGATTATCCGTTCACGACCCTGCATCCGGGACTCGGCATTGTTGATCTTGGCGCCGGCGCGCGATTTGTCCTCGCAGATATTCCAGGCCTTGTCGAAGGTGCGGCGGATGGCGTCGGCCTCGGGCACAGGTTTCTGGGTCATGTCGAACGCTGCAAGGTTCTTTTGCATCTGGTCGACTGCACCCAGGATCATCCTGACGAAGCCTATCGCACCATTCGAGAAGAACTCGAAGCCTATGACCCAGAGCTGGCCGCGAAACCGGAAATCGTGGCGCTGTCAAAAGTCGATGTTCTGGATGAGGAACTGGTCGACGAGCAAGCCAGACTCCTGAAAGCGGCCTGTGGACAGGAGCCGTTGCGGGTTTCCGCTGTGTCTGGCGTCGGGGTCAAACAAGCCCTCGGACTGATGCTGAAAGAGCTTGGCCAGATTGCGGCCGAAGAAGCCGAAGAGGAAGGCGCCAGTGAGGATTGGAGCCCACTCGGATGACGCGAGTGACCTCGGCAAAAACATTTCAGGCTGCCAAACGCGTGGTTGTGAAAATCGGATCGGCTCTGATCGCTGAACGGGGTCAGGCGCGTCAGGATTGGCTGATTTCCCTAGCAACCGATATCGGCGATCTGCGCGCAGCGGGCCAGGATGTCGTTCTGGTGTCGTCCGGCGCCATCGCGCTGGGGCGGAATCAACTCGGACCGGATCGACCTGTAAAACTTGAAGAAAAACAGGCGGCTGCGGCGCTGGGACAGCCTTTGCTGATGACCGCAATGACGACCGCTTTCGCACCTCGCGGAATCACCGTGGCGCAGGCCCTTCTGACCCTGGATGACACGGAAAACCGTCGCCGTTGGCTGAATGCCCGAGCGACGCTGGATACTTTGCTGAATGCCGGCGCGGTTCCAATTATCAATGAGAATGATTCGGTGGCCACCGATGAAATTCGGTATGGCGACAATGATCGACTGGCTGCACGCGTGGCGCAGATGGTTGGAGCGGATGTCCTGATCCTTCTGTCGGATGTGGATGGGCTCTACACAGCAGACCCGCGTAAGGACCCGGCTGCAACGCACATCGCGGAGCTTACTGAATTGACCGATGCGCATGAAGCCATGGCGGGAGATATCAATCAGAACGCCGATCTTGGCAGCGGCGGCATGGTCACAAAACTGGCTGCGGCGCGCATCGCACAAAGCGCAGGGTGTTCCACGGTGATCACGCTGGGCACCCATGACCGTCCGATCAGCAAGCTGCTCAATGGCGGACGCGCGACATGGGTGCTTTCAAAACTGACCCCCGACAAGGCCCGCGAGATCTGGCTGAAAGGCCATCTCACGCCTGAAGGCGCGGTCATCATCGATAATGGCGCGCGGTCCGCCTTGCTGGACGGCGCGAGCCTGCTGCCAGTTGGCGTCACGCGGATTGAGGGTCAGTTTCTTCGCGGCGCCGCTGTTGCGATCAAGGATCAGGACGGCAAAACCATCGCCAAGGGAATTACAGCGTACAGTTCAGAAGATGCCGGGCGTATCGCTGGCCTCCAATCTGACAGAATCGAACAGGAATTAGGCTATCGCGGCCGTCCGGCGCTCGTTCATCGCAATGATCTGGTGCTGGAACGGTGAGATCGCATCGCCGCGCTTGACTTGCGCACGCAAGACCGGCCCATTGCCAGAATGGATGGGTCACCAAATCTCGCCAAACGGATCGGTCTCTGGCTCGGGCCTGTCGCGGCTATTCTCATGCTGCTCATCGGGGCACCCGACGGATTAAGCTTCTCCGCCTGGGCGACGGGGGCACTTATGGTCTGGATGGCTGTCTGGTGGGCCACCGAACCCATTCCCATTCCGGTGACATCGCTACTGCCGCTTGTCGTGATCCCGCTGATCGGCGCCGGATCGGCGCGCGAAGCGGCAGCTGGTTATTCCAGCCCGATCGTGATGTTGCTGCTGGGCGGATTTATCATCGCCCTCGGAATTGAACGTTGGGGTCTGCACAAACGGATTGCCCTGAACATTGTCGCCAATGTTGGATCGCGGCCCGCATCGCTGATCTTCGGCTTCATGATCGCCACGGCGCTTCTATCGATGTGGATTTCCAACACGGCGACGACATTAATGATGGTGCCGATCGCGCTTTCGGCCGC
>JBCCZH010000231.1:0-5389 GCA_039188075.1 Pseudomonadota bacterium | reverse complement strand
CGCGATCGGGTCAAGGTGCTCGAGAAAATCACCACGGATGGCGACAACCGCCTGCGGGAAGAAATTTCGCGCCTCGCCTAGTCTCGGGCTTTAGTCCAGATCACCGGCGCCGTCGCGAAAGCCCTTGCTGATAACATGAGCGGCATATCCGGAGACGGAGAAGCCGACAATGCCGAGGCCCGCAGCATAAAGCGTCGCGAGATTGGTGGCACATCCTTCGCCCCCGTCTGCGCAGCCCCCATAATTCAGCGTGTAATACATGTATAAGGCTGTGACGGCGGAGAAGGCGGCCAGTGCGAGCATGGCGCGGCCCAGCCATTTCAAAGCTAATGCAATCACGTCTTAGTTCCTTTTCCCGTCGCCAGTGAGTCCAACCATGCCAGGATCGCATTGGCAATTTCATTTGGCTTTTCAGGCAGCAAGGCGTGCCCTGCGCCGTCCAGTCTGATGGCTGTCACGCGCGCTGGATAGTCCCGTTCAAGCAAATCCACCGTGTCTTCCGGCGGCGCAATCGTATCCTGCAGTCCCGCAATGACGAGCATCGGCGCAGACCCGCCTGCGGTCCAGGCCTCCGGCGGCGTGATGCGCGTGGCGTTGCCTTGCAAGCGACCGGTCCCGGCATGCCAGCCGCGCAGCCAGTAATCCGGAATCTCATTGCCATCAGCAAAGAAGGCATAGCGGACGGCTTCGGTCCGGTCCGGGAGCGACAGGCTGGGATCGAAGGACTGGTTCAGCGCGGTTTGCGCTTTCGCGGCGATGGGTTTCTGACCGCCGGATGCGATCAGGATTACGCCTGCGGTCTGGGCCTCGAACAGGGTCGCGCTGGCCCGGGCCACCCGATTGCCAAAGGCATGGCCCAGAAACACGACCTGCTCATCGCCGCCATAGATGTCATGCGCATCGGCGGCGAGGTCGAACAGATTGGGTGTCTCTTTTGAAGCGACGGAGTCGCCGATCCCGGGCGCCTCGATCATGGCCACAGGATAACCGGCCGCATGGAGACGTATAGCGAGTTCGTTGAAATCAGACACTTCGCGACCTGCGCTGGCAAACATGATCAGGCGCGGGCGCTGCGCATTGGGGACGGGAAGATCATAGAAGCTGACCGCCGCCTGGCGTGCGGTATCTTTCGATTCAAGTGCCACCATGTGATGCGTGCCGACGGCGTCGCGCGCTTTCAGGAAAGGCTGAAGACTAGTCATGCGGGCGCAAGTCTCGGCAATTCTTCGGCCAGCATATCATACACGACGCGAATGCGTTTGCTGGTATGCAATTCGCGGTGCGTGACGAGCCAGACCGGGATCGGAATCGCGAATGTCTCGGGCAGGACCGGGACAATCGTGTCGGCGTGCGATTCAATGTCCCGGGTCAGGATGCTGACGCCCAGGCCGAGGCGGACCAGTTCATACAGAACCCGACCGCTGGGTGAATTGAAACGAAACTGGTCCGCGGACAAATGCAGACCATAGTCCGCCATATACGCGATCATTTCGGCGTTTCGGTCCAGACCGATAAAGCGCGCGCGCTTGAGGTCTTGCAAAGTCTCGATCGGGCCGATCTGATCGAGATAATCTTGCGTCGCATAAAGGTGCGCCGTGGTCTCATAGAGCAGTTTTGCGATCAGGTCCGGCTGTTCGGGGCGTGCATGACGGATCGAGATATCGGCCTCGCGGCGGGTGAGATCCTGCACTTCGTTCGACGGCAGAATGTCAATCTGAATGTTCGGGGCGATGGCGTGAATCTTCTGAACGATCGCCGGCAATTGCTGGGACGCCACATTCTCCGTCGCCGTGATCACGACCCGGCCTTCGATCACTTGTGACTGTCCGGACGCGGACAGCGAGATCCGATTTGCCGCGTCGGCCATGACTTTCACATGTTCGAGCAATTCCATGCCCGCCGTGGTCAAGGCCATGGCGCGGCCGGCGCGTTCGAACAGGGTGACGCCGAGATCCTCTTCCAGCGCGGCGACCTGACGGCTCAAGGTGGGTTGGGTCTGGCCAAGCGCCCGCGCGGCGGCTGACAGCGAGCCCTCTTCCGCGGTGGCGAGGAAGGCGCGAACCTGATTCCAGTCGAAGGAGATAGCCTGCCAGTTCATGGATTTCTGTATAGGTCTCTTCGATATTTCTGCAATTTATATCTGATCCACGCATAGTTAAATCAGCTCTGTAGATTTTGGAGACCCCCATGGCGGACAAAGCAAAAGTCTGGAACAAGATGGCCGACAAATATTCGCGTCAGCCCATCGCCAATCAGAAAGCCTATGAAATCAAGCTCGACCTGACGCGGGAATATTTCACGCCGGACTCGAACGTGCTCGAATTTGGTTGTGGCACAGGATCGACCGCAATCCTGCATGCGCCTTATGTGAAACACATTGACGCGATCGATGTGTCGGAGCGGATGATCGAAATCGCGCGCGCCAAACTGGCGCCTGAAGGCATCGAGAATGTCGATTTTTCGGTCGCGGATATGGATACGTTCAAAGCGACGCCAGAGACCTATGATGTCGCGCTTGGCCTGAACATCCTGCATCTGCTGGATGATCGCATGCAGGCCATGGCGCAAGTCTATGAGGCGCTCAAGCCCGGCGGATATTTTGTGTCCAGCACCATGTGTTTGCGCGAGAAATGGATGTTCCGCCTGATGGAGCCCCTGTTCCCGCTCATGCACGCTCTGGGGCAGTGGCCGCGCGTGTTCCGGTTCAATGTCAAACGTCTGCAGGGCGACATTGAATCGATCGGATTCAAGACGGTCCATTTCTGGCAACCAGGCAATGGCCCTGTCCTGTTCATCGTCGGAAAGAAGCCAGAAATCGCTTGATATGTAGCGAGTGCTACAATAGGGTCTCCTCAAATTGAGGAGGCGCTTTCATGACTTTGCTTCGGCTCTATGCGTTGATCTTTCTGATTGTCCTGACGGTCTATACCGGAATTGTGATGGCCAATCATGGGGCCAATCTGGTGCCGATCTTTTTCAATGATATGGCGGCGATGGCGTGGCCGGGTCAGTTCAATCTCGACTTTATGGGCTTCCTGATCCTGTCAGCGCTCTGGGTCGGCTGGCGCCATGAATACAGTCTGGTCGGCTGGGTGCTCACGCCGCTGGCCCTGTTTGGCGGCATGATGTTCCTGACTGTCTATCTTCTGATCATGAGTTTCCGCGTGAACGGCGATCTGAAGGCGCTGCTGATCGGAGACCGCCGCGCGGCCGGCTAGAGCAGCGCATCATCCTGTTTCGCGAACCTGGCGAGCAGATAGGCCTCATTGTCTTCAATCGGATCCAGCTTGCCAAACGCAAATGCGTTGCGATCCATGACCATGTCCCGCGGTCGCAAGGCGCGGGAGATTTCCAGACCCTCCAGATCGCGTGCGCGCGAGAAAGCGACATAGGCCTGGCCATGCGCAAACATGCCGCGATCGAGATCGATATAGACCTTGTCCAGGGTCAGCCCCTGGGCCTTGTGGATGGTCACCGCATAGGCCAACCGGATTGGCAGCTGTTTGAATGTTCCGACCACTTCGCGGGAGACTTTCTTGGTCTCCGGGTCGAGTGTGTATTTGTACTTTTCCCAGGCCGCCGGCTCGATTTCATATTCATGCCCATCCAGCGCGACAATCACGTTGCGCCCGGACCAGCCCGCCACCGTGGCCAGCGATCCATTGACCCAGCGTCCTTCGGAATCATTCTTGATCAGCATCACCCGGGCACCTTCCTTGAGTTCCAGGTCGGCTTCGGTGGGATAGGATTTTTCCTCGAATGTGCCCTGGACCTTGGCTTCGAAGACTTTTTCCGGGCCCGGTAAATCCTCCAGGCGGGCCTGGTTGATCCGATACGCATTGGCATTGTTCGGGGTCAGGACGATATGGGTTTCGCTGGCCTCGACCGCATCTCGATCGGAAACCAGGCCGCGCAGCACGCTATCATCGGCTGGCGTCAGACGCCCTTGTCGCATTGCGCCGAGCAAGGCGAGGAAGCGCGGGTCTTCCTGACGAAACACATGTTTCAGCGCCAGCAAGGCGAACTCGGCTTCCTTGAAGGCCGGGGCGTTGAAGAAATAATGCCCGCCATAGCGTTCTCTCAGGATCGGATCCTCGTCGCCGCGGACGACCGGTGGCAATTGATGCAAGTCACCTGACAGGATCATCCGGACGCCGCCAAAGGGACGCTTCGAGCCGCGATTGAGCTTCAGGCTGCGATCAATCGCATCCAGCATGTCGGCCCGAACCATCGAGATTTCGTCAATGATGATCGTCTCAGCCGCTTTCATCAGCCGCGCCGTGCGCAAGCGTTTGACGTCTTGCGGCTCGATCAGGCGGGGCGGAAACTTGAAGAAGGAATGCAGCGTCTGCCCCCCGGCATTCATTGCCGCCACGCCGGTCGGGGCAAGGACGATGGCGGTCTCGCCGGCATGCGCCATGAATTTGCGGAGCAGGGTCGTCTTGCCGGTGCCGGCCCGGCCGGTCAGGAACAGATTGCCTTGTGCGCCTGCGCCCGAAGCCACCCATTCGGCGGGTTGGGCGTAGATTGTATCAGGCGTGGCGGTTCCGGGGAGGGCGGGCAAATCAGTCATGTTTGCCCAGCCATAGCGAGCTTTGTCAGCCTAGGGAATGTTTTCGCACTGAACCGATGCGGTCGCCCGGCACAGCCCGTCCAGATCCTCAACCACGGAGCGCGCTTGCGAAGCCAGAATGCCGCCCCGGGCAAAGCATTCAGAGACGGCATCGATGCGGGCGGCTTCGCGCAAATTGATCGCCACTGTGTCACAGGGCAGGTCCGGCGTTTCCTCGATCGATTTTGACACCGGGAAGGCGCGCAGCTGTCGCTGCAAGACCGGCACCGTATACTCCTCCGGCAAACCCTGATGTTCGACCATGAAATTTCGCAACAGCATGGTCGGGTCGGCGACCAGGCGTTCAACCGGCGGGACGAAACAGGTGCCCAGGGTGCGATAGGCATAGGCCTCTTCTTCCGCCGCCAGGGACAGGCTGAAGGCCCGCTCTGCAGTCAGGCGGCGTTGGTGAAAGTCAGGACTCATGGCGCCCTGATGCGCCTCCAGGTCAAGCTTCAGCCAATGCTGCCAATGCGCGCTGGCCGTCGCTTCGGTAAAATCCGGATGCAGATCTCGCATGGCGTCAGGATCGCGAATGACCCGTCCGGCAAGGTAGGACCAGGCGGTCATGCAGCGCATTGGGGTTGCCAGATCTTCGACGGGAATGGTGACCGCGGCGTCGATCCCGTTGGTCAGTCGCTCTTCGGTTGCGATCGGGAGGGTGACATCCTGTCGGCTCTGTTCATAGAGCATCCCGGCTGAGTCGTCCGCCGTCGACAAGGCAACGCCGCCTTGCTGCGCCTGCGCGATGCCTGTGAGGCTTAACCATGCGAGCGT
>JBCCZH010000230.1:0-5393 GCA_039188075.1 Pseudomonadota bacterium | reverse complement strand
CTTGCCCATTCTGGGCGTCTGTCTGGGGCATCAGAGCATTGGCGCGGCCGAGGGCAGCGAGATCGTGACCTCGCAGGAAATTCGCCACGGCAAGATCAGCCAGATCCGGCATGAAGGCGGCCCGCTCTTCGAGGGTCTGCCAGAGACCTTTGACGTCGTGCGCTATCATTCGCTGTCGATCAAGCCGAGCGACCTACCGGATACGCTGATCGCGGACGCCTTCACCGCTGACGGTGAGATCATGGCCGTCCGCCATGCGTCCCGGCCCGTCTTTGGCGTCCAGTTTCACCCGGAAAGCATCCTGACCGAGCATGGCCACGCCTTGCTGCGTAATTTTCTCAATATCTTCTAGTCGTGCTGCCAGGTGCTGAGTGAAACCGGGGCTTTCAGATCGATAAGCTTACGCTCGGCCAGTGTCATGCCGCAGCCGCGCAGCACGTCATCCAGCGAGATCAGACGATCCGCCGCTGCAAACAGTTTCAGACCGTCCTTGATCGCCACGCTCTCGGCGCGGCAAACATGCAATGTATTCAAATCATTCTGCAGGAAATAGGTCAGAGCGGTTCGCCCGCCATTAATCGCGACTTTGCCCCCGGAGGGCGCGACCATGCGCAACATGTTTTCCAGCGGCATCTGAGACGGATTCCACCACCATCCCCCTTCCTTATGCTCCAGAGCAGTGGCGTCACTGGACAAGATCACGCGCGTCCGGCCTTTGGTATTGGGCATCGCCTCATGTGCGTTGCGACCGAGTATGACCACCGCACACGTGTCAAGCAGCTTCTGAAACGCCTTGCCGCCGATCAGATCCGTCAAACTTGCTGGCAATTCACCCGCGCCCGTTGCAACACAATCATTGCGACAGGTCATGACATAACCCTGCAAATCCCACTTGGCAGCTGGGCGCACGTCTTCGTCCCTCTCGCCTCTCACGCTCTCGGAATTACGCCCAAAACCCTCTAGGCACAAATTATCACTTCTATATATCCGCATGGATGGATACACATTCGATCTCCGTAAGCTTGAAAACGCTGGCGCAAGGACAAGCTCTCACGTCAATCCAGCTGGATGACGCCTTTTCGGCCATCCTCGCAGGAAATGTGCCACCTGAGCAGATTGGCGCCTTTTTGATGGGCCTGGCCGTGCGTGGCGAAACCGGCGCAGAACTACTCGCAGGGGCCAAAACCTTACGCGCAAATGCCCGCAAAATCGATCTGGACGGGCCGACTCTGGACACGTGCGGGACGGGAGGTCTCGGCTGGACCAGTCTCAACACCTCCACGGCCAGCGCGATTGTCATTGCGGCGTCTGGGGGCAAAGTCGCCAAACACGGCAATCGCTCAGTCCCGCCAAAGACGGGCAGCGCCGATGTGCTGGAAGCCCTTGGTGTGGAACTGGACCTGACCGAAGACCGGTTCCGCAATTGCGTTGACCAGGCCGGGGTCGGTTTCCTGTTCGCTCGCAGTCACCATAGTGCCATGCGCCATGTCGCACCTGTCCGGGCCAGCCTTGGCATCCGGACGATTTTCAACTTGCTCGGCCCTCTGTCAAATCCCGCTTCGGCAACCCATCAAGTCTTGGGCGTAAACGAAGCGCGTTGGCTGAAACCCATGGCGGAGGCATTGCGTGATCTCGGTGTCACCCGCGCCTGGGTGGTTCATGGCGCCGATTCCGATGGCACGGTCATCGACGAGCTCTCCATTGCCGGAGAGACCAAGATCGTCGAGGTCGCTGATGGTCGCTTGACCGAGCGCGTTGTGACGCCAGAAGACGCTGGACTCAGCTGTAATCGCCTGAGCGCGCTGGCCGGCGGCGCGCCGGAAGAGAATGCATTGGCGATCCGGGAATTGCTCGACGGTCGCCCAGGTCCGTTCCGTGACGCCGTCGTACTCAACGCCGCGGCGGGCCTGCACGTCCTCGGACGCGCAGAAACCCTGAAAGACGGCGCGGCTCAGGCGAGCACTGCGATTGATAACGGCGCTGCAGCACAAACGCTGTCTACGCTCGCTGCCGCCTCCAAGGGACAGGCTGTATGAGCACCGCCCTGGATCGGATCATCGACTATAAACAGGGCGAGGTTGCGGACCTGAAACGACAGCGATCGGAGCAGGATTTTATCGCGTTGGCCGGCGATCAGGCCCCGCCGCGCGGTTTCGCGGCGCGCCTGGCAGAGATTGCCCAATCGGACGAAAATGCGCTTATTTGCGAAATGAAGCGCAAAAGCCCGAGTGCGGGTGACATCCTGCCCGGGGCCAACCCGGCCGACATTGCCGCGCAATACGAGCAAGGCGGAGCTGCCTGCCTGTCCGTGCTGACCGATGGCCCGAGTTTTGGCGGCAGTCTGGAAGATTTTAGCGCCATTCGCCGCGCCGTCTCGCTGCCCATGTTACGCAAGGATTTCATGATCGACACGATCCAGGTGGCCGAGGCCCGGGCGCATGGCGCGGATGCGGTTCTGGTCATTCTGTCCTGCACCGATGACGCATTGGCGCTCGATCTGACGCAAGCGGCCCTGAATCTTGGTATGGATGCCCTGATCGAGACGCATGATGCCAACGAAATCGAGCGGGCACTGAAACTGCCCTCCCCTCTGATCGGCATCAATAATCGCGATCTGAAAATCATGCAGACCGATCTCGCGACGAGCGAACTTCTGTCTCAGCTCATTCCTGAAGATCGACACTTCGTGTCGGAAAGCGGAATCAGTGAGCCTGAAGACATTTCGCGCCTTCGCAAGACTGGCGCGCGCCGGTTCCTGATTGGTGAAAGCCTGATGAAACGAGCGGATCGGATGGCGCACGTACAGACCCTCAGACAGGCCAAATGACGCTGCAGTTGCGAAAATTCGCATCCCGCGACCTGAATGCGCTGTTTTCCTGGTTCCAGTCTGAACGAGACGTCTTGCAATGGGCCGGCGCTGCCTTGTCCTGGCCGCTCAGCAAACGTGAATTCAAGGCTTTGATCAGACAACACCAGGGACCAGAGCCGGTCCGGGAGGTTTGGGCCGTCATGTCGGGACCGGACATGATCGGACACTTTCAGATCGGGCTCAATCGCCGCCTCAAAACCGCGGGTCTGGGGCGTATCGCGATCGCGCCAAATCACCGTGGCCAGGGGCTCTCAGCCCCATTAATGGACCTGATTCTGGCCCGGGCGTTTCAGCATGCCTGGGTCCATCGTGTTGATTTGCTTGTCTATTCTCATAATGCCACAGCGATCGCCGCATATCAGGCGGCTGGCCTGTCGCTTGAAGGCACGCGGCGGGAGTCCACACCGATCGGATCAGAAATCTGGGATACGCACATTATGAGCATTCTTCGCTATGAATTTGACAAAAGAACAGAACGAGAATAAACATATAGAGAACAGATTCGTTATTGCGGAGAATTTTCGTGCTCACAACCAAACAAAAAGAGCTGCTTCTATTCATCCATGAACGCATCAAGGAGGATGGGGTTTCCCCCTCTTTTGATGAGATGAAGGAAGCACTCAACCTGGCGTCAAAATCAGGCATTCATCGCTTGATCGTGGCGCTTGAAGAGCGCGGCTTCATTCGCCGCCTTGCCAATCGCGCCCGCGCGCTGGAAGTCCTGAAAATGCCGGACTCCGCCACCCCGGCCGCACCGCCGCGTGGCCGACAGGCCTTCCGGCCCAGCGTGGTTGGGTCACAAACTCCCCAAATGGGACGCAGCACGATTCCGGTCCTCGGCCGCATTGCGGCGGGTGTTCCGATCACGGCGATTCAGAATGAAGTCGATCGGGTCACCCCACCGGAAGAGTATGCAGACAGCGACGCGCATTATGCGCTGGAGGTCAAAGGCGACTCGATGATTGATGCTGGCATTCTGGACGGCGACATTGTCATCCTGAAGCGCACGGACAGCGCCAATTCCGGTGACATTGTCGTGGCCCTGATCGATGATGAGGAAGCGACCTTGAAACGCCTGCGCAAGAAAGGTGAATCCGTCGCGTTGGAAGCCGCAAATCCGGCATATGAAACACGGATTTTCGGGCCTGACCGGGTCCGCGTGCAAGGCCTGCTCGTAGCGCTGATCCGGAAGTACGAATAGGCCGGATCCGACAATCAGTCTTTAGAACAAGCCCGCCACCGACGGTGTCCGCAGGCGGGCTTGTCACGTTTATGGAAGCCATCGCGTTGCCATTCTAGGGTGACACCGTTTTCCCGGATCACATCCGACCATAGAATTCGCGTCTTCACGGTGCCTTTTGAACTGGTGACAAGAAACCCCTCTTCGACGATCGTGTTGTCTGCGTAGGCAATCGTGGCCCGCTCGCTCTGCAGGATGCAAGGCGTTCCAATCTCACAGACCTGAGAGATCGGCGCATCAATGAACCGTAAAGGCGGCAAGCCTGGCCCGTTGCGCAGCTCAACCCGATCCACCCTGCCTGACGCATGTTCCAGAAACAGCTCACCTGATGGCGAGAAGTGGATCCGCTCCTTGGCCGAAAGATGCCAGGTGCCCCCGGCCAGGATGCAGATCAGCATCATGCTGACCGCCTTGGGCATTGCGCGGAGCTCCGTCACATAAATCGCGATCGCCGCGGCAAACCATCCGAGGGCGGCAGCTGGCATAGCGGGCAAAGTCAGCCAACGCGCCTCTCCAAACCCAGCGAAGATATGCGCGATGTTTAGCACCGCTTCCAGCGACAGCCCGAACAGCCGGAGCGCCAGGCCGTCACCGCCCAACGGGGCCAGCAACAGGGCCAAGGCCGCGAGGGGCGCGCTGACCATGGAAATGATCGGCATTGCGAACAGATTGGCGAAGATACCCAACCCCGCGACCCGGTCGAAGTGATACATGGCAAATGGCATGGTCGCAAAGCTTGATACGGTCGACGTCACCACCAGAGACTTCAGCCAAAATGAAACACCTCTTCGCCGGACCAGACCTCGTTTTCGTTGTAGGTGTTGCCACCCTTCATAAGTCGCAATCAGGGCCCCAGTCGCCGCAAAAGACATTTGAAAACCGGGTGTTAATACGCTCCACGGTGCCAGAGCCAGAATCGCAATCATGGCAATGGAGAGCGATCGCAGACTGAGCGCCGTGCGATCAAACAAGACCGCACCGAACAGGACGGCTGACATGATAAAGGCCCGCTGCGTCGAGACGCTGGCTCCGGAAATGACCAGATAGACCGCACACGCGATCAGGGCGGTCATCGCCGCTGGTTTTTTGACCGACACACGCAAGGCGATGGGTTCGACCAGCGCCAGGCCACGCCACACGAACAGAAAGACGAGGCCGCCCACAATGCCCATATGCAGACCCGAAATCGCGAGCAAATGGGCCAGACCGGATGCTCGTAATGCCTCCTGGTCAGATTGCGGCATGAAGCTCCGATCACCGGACGCCAACGCTGCCGCAAACCCG
>JBCCZH010000229.1:0-5393 GCA_039188075.1 Pseudomonadota bacterium | reverse complement strand
GAATACGATTGCACACATGGTGGTCGCATCCGCAGTGCTGGCGCGCCCGGACAGCCCGAAACGCAATTGGGCGGTGCTGCTAGGGGCATTTCTTCCAGATGCCTCCATGTTCGTATTCTTTGCCTGGAGCCGACTCCAGGGCTGGAGCGGAGATGAGACATGGAATGTGCAATATTGGAACGAGCCGTGGCAGACGCTGGGAGCGGCCTCGAACTCCTTTGTTCTCTTCGGCCTGCTGCTCGCAATATCGGTATGGCGCAAATGGCCTCTGTCGGCGGTGATCGCGATCGCAGCCTTGCTTCACTTGGCGTTCGACTTTCCGCTTCATGCCGATGATGCGCATCGCCACTTCTGGCCGGTGACGGATTGGCGGTTCGCGTCGCCGGTCTCGTATTGGGATCCAGAAGCGAATGGCTTGATCGGAGGGGCGATCGAGACTGTGGTCGCGTTAGGTGCGACCTTTGTCCTGTGGCAACGTTTCTCAAAACGGCACTGGCGCGCACTCTTCGTCGGCCTGGCTCTGTTGCAATGCATGGCCTTCAGCGCCCAAATCGCCTGGTCGCTCTAGGGCGTCTCAGCCGCCTCGGCCTCTTTTGCTGTATAGGTGCCGGTAAACCAGGGCACCCATTCGTCTGTCTCGGCATTGTATTGTTCGAAATGCTGCGTGACGGTGCCATCGGCTTCCAGGGTCCACTCGCCGGTGAAATCAGCGGTCTGGGCGGACGCCACATAAGTGATCGTTCCTTCCAGTTTCATTGACCCGGACTCCGTCAAGCCGCCTTCATAATCGATCATCGCGCCGGTGTTGACCCAGACCTGGCGCCATTTCTCGGTCGCGGGATTGTAGTAATTATAGCTTTGACCGGTGCCCCCCGTCGCTGATGTCCATGTCTCAAGGATCAGACAGCCGCCTTCTTCGCGCGTGATCTTGTTGTCGCCAGCATAGGTCCCGTCGGGTGTTGTCACGGCCCAGTCACCGACCCAAAAGTCGAATTGATGAAAGGCCTCGCCTGAACACGGGGCCGGCGGCGTCTGATCGTCTTGTGCCTGCGCCAGGCCGGCCCCGATCAGTCCTGAAACCATTCCGATTACCAAAACTCGCATTGCGTCCTCCATAGAAAAAGCCCTGCCGCAGCATCGTGCGGCAGGGTCAAATGTCAAATCGTGACTTGCAGTCTATTCAGCTGCGACTTTCACATCTTCTGCGCTCAGCGTCGTATAGCGGCGCATATGGTGATCTACATTGCCAAATTCGCTGTCGATCATGGTCAGGCGCTTGAAATAGTGACCAACGGCCAGTTCTTCCGTCATCCCCATGCCGCCATGGATCTGGATCGATTCCTGTCCGACAAAGCGACCCGACTGACCGATCCGGACTTTCGCGGCAGACACCGCTTTCTTCCGCTCCACGGCATCTTCACCCAGTTTCAGTGTCGCCATATACGTCATGGAAATCGACTGCTCATGCTCCATGAACATGTCGACCATGCGGTGCTGCAGGACCTGGAATTTGCCAATCGGTGTGCCGAACTGCTTGCGCTGGCGAGAATACTCAACCGTCATCTGATGCGCGACGCCCATCGCGCCGACCGCCTCAGCACAAGCTGCCGCGGTGGCTTCGTCCACGACTTGCTCAATCAGTGGCAAGGCCTCGCCTTCGCCGCCAATCAGCGCGTCGGCGCCAACGGCGACATTCTCGAAATAGACTTCGGATGCGCGACGACCATCAACGGTTGGATAGTCGCGGGTGGTCACACCATCTGCGCCTTTGTCGACGATAAAGACCGAGATACCGCCTGTGTCGCGGCGATCGCCGCCAGTCCGCGCTGTGACGACCAGTTTGTCCGCCCAGGGGGCGCCAACGACAACCGCCTTATGACCATTCAGGACGTAGCCCGCGCCATCTTTCTTCGCCGTGGTTTCAAGATCTGCGAGATTATAGCGTCCACGCGGCTCGGCATACGCAAAGGCGAATGTGCTGGCACCGCCCATGATGGCTTGCAGGTGCTCTTCCTTCTGCGCGGCAGAGCCAGCATGCTTAAGGAAACCACCCGCGCAAACCACACTTGGGATGAAGGGTTCAACCACTAGGCCTTTGCCGAATTCTTCCATCACCACCATGGCGTCGATGGGACCGCCGCCGAGGCCGCCATCTTCTTCGCTGAATGGTGCCATGAACAGGCCAAGCTCTGCCAGCTGCGCCCACATTTCCGGGCGCCAGCCGCTTTCGCTTTTGACCACGCCCATGCGGGTGTCGAAGTCATATTGCTCACGGATCAGCCGTGCGAGGCTGTCGCGGATCATTGTCTGTTCTTCGGTGAAGTTAAAGTCCACGGCGTGGCCCTCCCATCAATTCTCGTCTGTTTGGTTGTTCAATAAACTGGCGCAGGTTCCGATCAAGTCCGTATCGACCGGAGTTGACGCGACGGACTTTGGTCGCGTCACCAAAGTCGCGGAATCCCGGCCGCCGCCTTCCCAATGGATCGCGACAGTCATAGGCAAATCATCGAGGACGAAAACTGTTTCCTCGCTCGCCTCGTCGCCCAGATAGGTTATCGAAACCTCGTGCGCGGCATGCCGTTTCCCCATCAGGAAGAAATCCGTCGCCGCGCCAATTTCGAGAGACGCTCCTTGATCAGTCGCAATCTCGACCGTGTCACCTTCAGTCAGCGGCCACAGGGCCGCCAGCGCGACCCGCTCCTCCGCATTTGGCATTTCGAGATCGCACGTATTGTAATAAATCCCTGAAAACAAAGCGAAATAGTCCGTCTCATCGCCGGCCGCCCAGTCGCTTTCCGTCCTAAAGATCGCGAAATCATCACCTTCGATCAGCAACGTTTCGCGATATCGGTCGGCATTGCCGTCCTGAGCGCTCGTCCAGAACGCCATGGATCCCGAGCCCAGCGAAACGGGTTGATCCGGCGCTGCCTGGGCGACGCCGGATCCAAAAAGTACCGCGCTGATTGCGAGAGCGGCTCGCATCAGCTTACAGGCCCAGGATCATCTTGGTGATGATATTGCGCTGGATCTCGTTCGATCCGCCATAAATCGACGTCTTCCGGAAGTTGAAATAGGTCGGGGCAGAATGATGCGCATAGTCCGGTCCGATGGCGAATTCGTTTGAGCCATCGTCCGGGAAGCCGCGGAAATCCGATACACCATACGAGCCAACCGCTTCGAGCGTCAGCTCAGTCAGGCGTTGCTGGATTTCGGTCCCCTTGACCTTGAGGATGGAACTCTCAGGTCCAGGACCCTTACCAGCAGACTCACGGGCCAGTGTGCGCAGCTCGGTAAACTCGAGCGCCGTCAGATCAATTTCCAACTGGCTGATCTTGCGGGCAAAAGAATCATCCTTGATCAGGGGCTCGCCGTCCAGCAATTCGGTGGAAGCGATATTGCGAAGGCGTTCAATGCCTCGCTTGGAACGGGCCACGCCAGCAATACCTGACCGCTCATGCGCCAGCAGGAATTTGGCATAGGTCCAGCCCTGGTTCTCTTCGCCGACGCGGTTTTCGACCGGAACGCGAACATCAGTCAGCCAGACTTCATTGACCTCATGACCGCCATCAATGGTGATGATTGGACGGACCTCAATGCCCGGCGTGTTCATATCGACCAGAATGAAGGAAATACCTTCCTGCGGTTTGGTCGCGTTCGGATCCGTGCGGCACAGGAAGAAGCCCCAATCGGCGTGCTGGGCCAGCGTGGTCCAGGTCTTCTGACCATTAATCACATAATGATCGCCATCGCGAACAGCCGTTGTTTTCAGACTGGCCAGGTCTGACCCGGCGCCTGGCTCGGAATAGCCCTGGCACCACCATTCTTCACCACTCAGAATTTTCGGTAGATACCGCGCTTTTTGCTCTTCATTGCCGAATGTGTAGATGACCGGGCCGACCATGGAGACACCAAATGGCAATGGCATCGTCGCATCGATTCGAGCATTCTCTTCCGACCAGATGTAGCGCTGTGTCGACGTCCACCCCGTACCGCCATATTGTTCTGGCCAGGCTGGCGCCGACCAACCCTTTTTGCCGAGCACTTTGTGCCAAGCCAGGAATTGCTCACGGGTCATGTCGTCCCGAGTTGTGGTTCCGCGCATCTCTTCAGGATAATTTTCCTCAATAAAAGCACGGACTTCGGCACGAAAGGCCACTTCTTCAGGCGAAAATTCAAGGTTCATGACGGATCTTCCCGGGGGTTATGCTTGTCTTTGCTACCCTTCTATTTGCCGTCAGCAGACGCGAAAAGCAAGTTAACGCGAACGTAAACGTCACTTTGTCCCAGATTCCGTCGCGGCACCCTTACCCAGCGGCGGGTTCAGCCAGAAATGGGGCGCAGGCCGTTCGCAGCAGGCCAATTGCGGCCGCCGAACCCATTCCGCCCCCGGTATTGAACTGAAACTCTGCCAGTGGCGTCATTCCAAGCCGCTCGATGGCTGCTTCATGCGCCGGTCTGCGAGTCACATGCGCGGCGCGGACATGATCAATGCCGAGCGGGTTGAGCGCATGTACAATGCCCGCCGCAATCGTGGTGGCGAAGCCGTCGACCAGAACCGGCACACCCTGATGGCGGGCAGCGATGATGGCGCCCACACAGGCGGCGAGTTCGCGGCCGCCAAGGCAGCGCAGCGCTTCCAGTGGATCTGACAGATGGCCGCGATGCACGCGCAAGGCTTCGCTGACAATGGCCACGCGTTGCTTGTTCATTTCGGCCGGCACTTGCGGCCCTGGGCGAACCCAATATTCCGGGGCGCCCCCATAAAGCGCGCACGCCACGGCGGCGGCAGATGTTCCGATACCAGCACCGACAACGCCCAGCGCCACCAGATCAGGATTGCCCTCCAATGCCTCGAACCCGAATGCGATCGTGGCGGCGCATTCGCGTTCCGTCATCGCGGCTACTTCAGCAAAATTCGGGGTCGGTTTATCAATGGCGAGTTCGAAGACCCGAATATTCGCCTCAACCTGGGTCGCGATCGCCGAAAGCGGCGCCCGCCCTTCTTTCATCGCATCGACTTTTTCCCGCGTGCTCTCATTCGATGACAGGGTGACGCCATTCTTGGAAATTCCGTGCGAGCCGGCGAAAATGGCCAGAGTCGGGCTTTCCAGACGCGGTGGATAGCGCTTCTGCCACTCGGCCAGCCATGCCGCACCTTCGCCGAGCTTGCCAAAATCGCCCTCCCGGCCCATTTCGAGGAGCGCATCGAACACGCGTTGCGCGGCCGCCGGATCTGTTTCGACCGGCTGCATGGCAAGTTTTCGAACGTCATCTAGCGGACGTGTGGCTGGATCAACTTCCGGCACGTCTATTCCTTTTTGCTTGAGAGCCCATAAAACGCCCTTATTTCAAAGCGCAAGTCAATTCTCGATCTGGTAATTTGATAAAACTGT
>JBCCZH010000228.1:0-5395 GCA_039188075.1 Pseudomonadota bacterium | reverse complement strand
GGCACGACTTCGCTGACCTCTGCAAAGTCCTCCAACGTGACTTCATACCCGGCAGCTGCGGCCATGGCGGGAATGTGGAGGGCGTGATTTGTGGATCCGCCGGTCGCCATCAGGCCGACCAGTGCATTCACAAAGGTTCGGGCGTCGACCAGTTCGCCCGCCGGACGGTACGTCCCTTTAAGTGTATTCTGAAGTGCCTGACGTACCGATGCCCGGGTGAGTGCCTCGCGCAAGGGCGTACCTGGGTTGGGAAACGCCGCGCCCGGCAAGTGGAAGCCCATGACTTCCATCAACATCTGGTTCGAGTTCGCGGTGCCATAGAACGTGCACGTGCCCTGGCTGTGATAGCTTTCCGACTCCGCCCGCAGCAATTCATCGCGGCCAACATTGCCGAGCGCGAATTCCTGGCGAATGCGTTGCTTCTCAGGATTTGGCAGACCGGATGGCATCGGTCCGGCTGGCACCATGACATGCGGCAACCAGCCAAACCGCAAAGCAGCAATGGTCAGCCCCGGAATGATCTTGTCACAGACGCCAAGGTTCAGCACCGCATCATAAGCATCATGGCTGAGGGACACGGCCGACGCCATGGCGATCACATCGCGCGAGAAGAGCGACAGCTCCATCCCTTCCTGGCCTTGCGTGACGCCATCGCACATGGCCGGGACGCCACCCGCGACCTGCGCCGTCGCCGTATTCTTGCGCGCCTCGTCCCGAATAAGCTCAGGATAGGTTTCGAACGGCGCGTGCGCCGACAACATGTCATTATAGCTGGTGACAATTCCGACATTCGGCCAGCCGGATCCAAGGATCTGCGCCTTGTCCATCACGGCGCAACCGGCAGACGCATGCGCAAGATTGCCTTCGGTCAATTTGGTCCGCGCAAACCCAGACGGTTTGCGCCCGCGGATCAGCTCCAGATAAGCCGCGCGGCTATCCTTGCTCCGCGCTTCGATCCGGGCGGTGACTTCGGCAATGGTGGCATGAATCTGGGTCATCGGATCTAGGCCTCCCACCAATCGCGGCTGTCGCGTCGGAGGAGCAAACGCGCCTCGACCGGACCATCTTCGAGGCCGGCCTGATACGTCTCGATCGGCACATCAGCCTCTTCCCAGGCCGCCAACAGGCCATCGACCCATTTCCAAGCCGCTTCGACTTCTTCGCGGCGCATGAAGAGTGACAGATTACCACGAACTACATCCATCAACAGACGCTCATATGCATCCGGATAGCGAACCAGAAAATTGTCGGCATAAGCGAGGTTGAGCGGCAGCGACTTGATCCGCAATCCGCCCGGGCCCGGTTCCTTGATCTGCAAATACAGGCGCACGCCCTCATCCGGCTGGACATTGATGACCAGGCGGTTGGACGGCGTCTGTGTATCGCCAAACATGGCATGCGGCGTCTCACGGAACTGGACGACAATCTCGGAATGGCGATCCTTCATGCGCTTGCCGGTCCGCAAATAGAACGGCACGCGCGCCCAGCGCCAATTGTCGATCGCCGCCTTGATGGCCACAAAGGTCTCGGTCTTGCTGTCATGGCCGAGCTCTTCGAGATACCCGGCAACTGCTTCACCACGGACGGCACCGCTCGTATATTGTGCGCGGATCGTGTTCTTCGCAGCCTTGTCTGAAGTGATCGGCCGTAGGGCTTCCAGCACCTTAATCTTCTCGATCCGGATGGCGTCGCCATCAATCGAATTTGGCGGCTCCATCGCGATGAGACATAGCAGCTGCAGCAAGTGGTTCTGTACCATGTCGCGCAAGGCGCCAGAACCATCATAGTAACCCGCCCGGTCGCCAACCCCGTAATGCTCGGACACGGTGATCTGAATGTGATCAATCGCGGTGCGGTTCCACATCGGCTCGAACAGCGAGTTGGCGAATCTGAGCACCATCAGGTTCTGCACCGTCTCTTTGCCCAGATAATGGTCGATCCGGTAGATGCACCCTTCTTCAAAGACAGCCCCGACGCCGGCATTGATCGCATGCGCCGATTGCAGATCGGTCCCGATCGGCTTTTCCAGCACGACGCGCGAAGACCCACCGTTCAACCCGGCTTTTCCAAGCGCTTCACAAATCGGTACATAGATTTTCGGCGTCACTGCCAGATAGAAGACCAGAGGTCGATCATCCTCTACGGTGATCAAGTCCTTCATCGCGCCCCAATCAGCATCCGCCTGGGTCGCATCCATGGCGACATAATGAAGGTGTTTCTCGAACTTCTTCCACTCGGTTTTGTTTAGCTGATCAGGCGTCGCTTCTTCGCAAGCCTCGAACGCAAACTTTCGGAAGGCGTCACCATCCAGTTCCGACCGCGAAACGCCAATGATTCGCGAGTCCTCCGGAATCTGCCCATCCGCCCAGCGATGGTAGAGAGCAGGAAGCAGCTTTCGTCGGGCCAGATCGCCCGTGCCGCCGAAGATAACAATGTCGAACGAGCCGACGGGAATAAACTCCGCCATACCGCTCCCTTTTGATATAAAATCGTCAGGTCTCGTATGCGCTGACGTGACAGCGGTGTCAACGCTTCAGCGGCGGCTCGGGAACATTTCGCTCAACCAAAAAAGTAACCCCGACCCGAAGGGTCGAGGTTGTCTGAAGGAGCGTTCTGCTAGTTACGGGCTTTGTCGACCAGACGGTCATTTTGCGCCCAATGCATCATGCTGCGCAGTTTCTCACCGACCTCTTCGATTAGGTGGTCATTGGTCCGGGCGCGCATCGACAGGAAAGACGGCGCACCGGCCTGGTTTTCCAACACCCAATCGCGGGCAAACTTGCCGGATTGAATGTCTTCAAGGACGGCTTTCATGGCTTTCTTGCTTTCGCTATCGACCACGCGAGGGCCAGAGACATATTCGCCATACTCGGCCGTGTTGGAGATTGAGTAATTCATGTTGGCGATACCACCTTCATAAATCAGATCAACGATCAGCTTGGTCTCGTGCAGGCATTCAAAATACGCCATTTCCGGGCTGTAGCCAGCTTCAACCAGGGTCTCAAACCCGGCCTTGATCAGCTCGACAATGCCGCCGCACAGAACGGCCTGCTCGCCGAACAGATCGGTCTCGGTTTCTTCCTTGAAACTGGTTTCGATAACGCCGGCGCGCGTATTGCCGATGCCTTTGGAGTAAGACAAGGCGATGTCCTTTGCCGTGCCCGTCGCATCTTGATGGATCGCGACCAGACCCGGCAGGCCAAAGCCCATCTGGTATTGCGCCCGCAGCGTGTGACCAGGACCTTTCGGGGCGGATAGTGAGACATCGACCCCAGCCGGCGGACGGATGAGATTGTAATGAACGTTAAACCCATGCCCGAACATGATGTGTTGGCCATCGCGCACGTGCGGCTCGATTTCATTGGCCCAGAGCACCGCCTGTTTCTCATCCGGGACAAGGATCATGACCACATCGGCCCATTGCGTGATCTCGCTTGGGCTCATCACGGTCAGGCCCTCAGCTTCTGCCTTAGGTTTGGACCCCGATGTGGCTTGCAGGCCGACCCGGACATCGACGCCATTGTCTTTCAGGTTCAGCGTGTGGGCATGGCCCTGGCTGCCATATCCGATGATACCGACTTTCTTGCCCTGGATCAGGCCGAGGTCAGCATCCTGCTCATAATAAATCTTCATCTCTACAATACTCCTTAAGGGGTCATGTTCGCGGCCTGTAGGACCGGTCGTGTTTGGTTGGACGATAAAATCTGGAGGCGGTTACCGCGCCGCATCAGGGTCTGCTCGAGCATTCGGACCTGGCCCATCCCTGACGCATCAATTGCGCCAATCTCCGACAGATCCAGCGCGCAATCGCCCGGTTTTTGCGCAATCGACCTGAGCTCGTTCTTGAGCGTTTCACGATTAGCCAGCACGAGATCGCCGCGAAGTTTGACCGCATTGGCATCATGCGCCGTTTCGACAGGTTTGATCGGTGCAGATGCGCGGCTGGCGCGTTTCAATTTGCCGAGACGGTTTTGCACAAAACCGAGCAAGCTCCACCCGTCGGACCAGTAGCGACGCCATAGAGCAGGCTCAGCGAAAATTCGCCCCACCCATTCGAGACCGAGCCGGGAGGCCCAACGGGGAGAACGGCGGATCGAGCCCGCGACGAAATCTACGACGGCGCCAAGATGCGCAATCACCGGTGCGTCGAGCTTTGCCTGGTTCCGTTCGATCCAGGCCTGACCCTTGGCAGCGCCAAGCGAGACAATGACGAAGTCCGGCTTTGCAGCATTGATCTTGGCGCGAATATCCTCGCGCGTCATGCTGTCGACATCGCCAAAGCCCGGATTGTGCCAGCCAACCGAGACGAGACGCCCCTGCTCTTCGATCAGCTTGTCGTGGGCGGCCTGCGCCGAGCCTTCCCGGCCGCCAAAAAAGAAAACGCGGATCGGCGGCGACAGAGTCGGATCAGCCTTGCGCAGAAGATCAAACAGGTCGGAGCCCGCCACACGTTCTTTCAACGGCATGCCCAGTTGTCGCGCAAGCCAGACCAAAGGTGCGCCATCGGCAAGGCTGAGATCGGCATTGACGATCTGGCGCATGGCCTGCTCATCCTTCAATGCACGCACCATCCAGTTGACGTTCGGCGTGACGAAAGACAGGCGCTGACGTGATTCAACCGCGCGCTCGACGAGGCGGGCCGCCTCCTCCAGCGTGACATTGTCCAGAGGCATCCCGATGATGGCCCAGACATCGCGGTCGAACGCGGTCATCATCCCTTTTCGGCTCCTCGCTTGATCGACAGGACTCCGGTCCGGCTGACCTCGACCAGGCCGAGCGGATCCATCAGTGCGCAGAACTGATCAATCTTGTCGCTGGCGCCGGTCAGCTCGAAGATAAAACTCTTATTCGTCGTATCGATGACCCGGGCGCGGAAGATTTCGGCAATGCGCAAGGCCTCGACCCGTTTTTCACCTTCACCCGCTACCTTGATCAGAGCCAATTCGCGTTCCAGACCGCGTTTGGACTTGGTGATGTCGGTGACGTTCGCCACGGGAACAAGACGCAGCAATTGCGCTTCAATCTGCTCCAGCGTCTGCGCGGTTCCTGCCGTCACGATCGTGATCCGCGACCGATGCCGGTCCCGGTCGACTTCCGCCACGGTGAGACTTTCAATATTATAACCGCGGGCTGAGAACAGCCCGACAACGCGACCGAGCACGCCGGGTTCATTGTCGACAATAACGGCCAGCGTGCGGCGTTCATCCGCTTCTTCCACATGGCTCATATCATAGGCGCTGGCTGGACTATCGCTCACTGGACGGTCTCCTTACGATCGCTGAGACTAATCCCGGGACGTCTCGATTTTAGCTGTGATTTCAATTTATTGGCTTGCTCTTGCGCAATCGATCGCTGCGCTGCGGGCCGGGTTTCGAGCCGCGCGGTGACAACGTCC
>JBCCZH010000227.1:0-5422 GCA_039188075.1 Pseudomonadota bacterium | reverse complement strand
GTGGCATATGCGCAGACCAGGACCCTGTGGTTTAATACCGGAACACTATGCAATATCCAATGCGTTAATTGCTATATTGAGAGCTCCCCGACCAATGATCAATTGGTCTATCTGACGGTTGCGGATGTCGAGCCTTTTCTCAATGAGCTGGATGCGGCTGGCGAGACGGAGATCGAAATCGGATTTACCGGCGGCGAACCGTTTATGGCGCCTGAGATGCTGGACATCCTGCGGCTGGTCCTGTCGCGCGGTCACTCTGTCTTGATGCTGACAAATGCGATGCAGCCCATGATGCGCCCGCGCATCAAAGGTGGACTGATGCAACTGAAAGACGATTTTGAGGATCGTCTCATCATGCGGGTCAGTATGGACCATTTCTCTCCCGAATTGCACGATGAAGAGCGCGGGGCAGGATCGTTTGATCTGGCCCTGAAAGGGTTGCGCTGGTTATCGGAAAACGGGTTTAAACTGGCGCTGGCGGGTCGTACCATATGGAATGAAGCCGAACAGGTTGCGCGTGATGGATACGCCGCTCTGATCGCTTCGGAAAAGCTCGCGATTGATCCAGACAATGCGAAAGAACTGGTCCTGTTTCCTGAAATGCGCCCGGACGGTGATCCACCGGAAATCACAACCGCTTGCTGGGGCATTTTGAACAAGGACCCACGCGACCTGATGTGCGCGTCTCAGCGCATGGTGGTCAAACGCAAGGGCGCTGAGAAAGCCGCTGTGGTGGCCTGTACACTGCTGCCCTATGATCCGCGCTTTGAACTCGGTGAGACACTACAGGAGGCGCGTCAGAGCGTGGCCTTGAACCACTCCTATTGTGCGAGCTTCTGTGTTCTGGGCGGCGGTAGCTGCTCGGCTTAGGTCTTGGCCGTTTTCAGGCCGGAATAGCGTGGCTGATCAATCTCAACCTGATCCATCGTCGTCGCTTTCAAATGGGCGAGCAGGCCTTCGGTTTCAGCCGTAAATTCATTCGACCGAATTCGCGCGCTCAGATCGGCGTTCAGCGCTTCGATATCTGTGTCTTCGCGCGCGTCGAGCAAGGCCAGGAGTCGCGCAAGTTCAGCCGCTTCAGATTGCGGGCGTTGGTCAATGTCTCGCAACACAGTGGCCAGCGCATTGCTGGCGACCCGCGCATGGAATGCGGCGTGCCCGGTTAGGTTTGGCGCGGCGGATTCATCAATGAAATTTTTCACCGCCTGGATCAGTTCGGCGATACTTGGCTGGTCATGCATGGGCCGCCTCCAACAGATTGATCAAATCGATTTCGGTTTCCGATACCCGGCGGCCAATCGCCGCTCGTTCGACACTCGGATCCGCGCCGGATCGGAAGGCTTCATACATAATCATACACATGATGCCCCATTTCAGAGAGCCGAGCATTTCCCACCAGTCAATTTCCGTGGCTTCGATGCTGGCGCCCGTTTTCTCGTTATAAGCCCTTAGCAAATCATCGAGCTGTCCAAAGCCACCAACCCGGTTCTTGCTCTGTCCAAAGCGCCAGGAATTCACGCACACCCAGGCAATATCCTCGCGCGGGTCGCCCAGATGCGCCAGTTCCCAATCCAGGACGGCAGCGAGCCCGGTCTCATCCACCATCAGGTTGCCGAGCCGGAAATCGCCATGGACCAGCACGGTATCGCGCGGCGTCGGCGTATTCGCTTTCAACCATTGAAGCGCAAGTTCAAAGACGGGGCGCGGGGCGTCGAAACCCCGATAAATCTCTTCATATTGAGCGATCTGCGCGCGGCCATCGCTCAACGCCACTTCTGGCGGCAGCGTATCTATCGGGATCGAGTGTATCGCCGCGAGGGCGTCTCCGGATTGCGCGGCCAGTCTGGAGCGTGCGGTTTCGAATTCCGGGTTGCGGAGGATCGGACGGGCAATTGTTTCGCCCACGACGCGGCTCATCAGGAAGCCGTCGCCCAGTCCGTCCTGATCATCCAGCACATGCAAAACTTCCGGAACCGGGACGCCGGTCAGTGCTGCGGCTTGAATCAGTCGGGCTTCCGCCGCCAAACCAATCGCCGCAGAGGATCTCGCTGCGCTGGTGCCGCCCGGCGAACGACGGAGAATGACGTCCTGATCGCGACCGCTCAGCGCCCAAGTTTCCTGACTGGCCCCCCCGGATAAACGCTTGAAAGAGTCCAGAGGGTCAGAATCACCGAAAACTCTTGTGAAAAGAGCGCGCAAACCGGTTTCAAATTCAGAATTGCTTCCCATCTTCGCCACAATTAACGTCAAACTAGGTATCGCCAAGCTATAACGGTGCGGCAAGCCTGGCTGAGGACTCGAATATGGCAAAGGGTAAGACCCCTGATGAAATGATCCCTGGAATGGGGAAGCCAAAACCTGTCGGGCTGTTCGCTTGGCTGCGCGGTCGGTTTTTTGCCGGCATGGTGATCGCGGCTCCCTTGGCGGCGACCTTTTTCATTCTGCAATTCCTGATCACTTTCATCGACAATCGGGTGAAGCCTTTGCTGCCCCCGCTGTTGAAACCTGAAACCTATACGAATTACGCCATTCCAGGTTTCGGCGTCCTGGTGCTGGTCGTCGCCTTAACCATTCTCGGTGCGGTCACGGCCAATCTGATTGGCCGGTCCTTGCTGGCCGCGACCGATCGTATTCTTAGCCGAATTCCGATCGTCAAAAACGTCTATGCCGCCCTGAAGCAACTGACCGAGGTGCTGGCCAATAATCAACAGGCGAGTTTCGATCGCTGTGTGATGGTTGAATACCCAAAGAAAGACTCCTGGTGCATCGGCTTTGTCTCATCGCATGCCAAGCAGGAAATTGGATCCAAGCTGGGGACGAGCAAGATTGGTGTGTTTGTTCCGACCACGCCGAACCCGACTTCGGGATTTCTGATCTATGTTGAGGAAACCGAAACGATTCCGCTTGAAATGACGGTCGAGGAGGGCGCCAAGATGATCCTCACGGCTGGTCTGGTCGTGCCAGATTATGAGCCACCTGAAGAGGTCGCTTCAGTCGTTGAAGCGGAGGTCGGGGCTGAGAAGCTGGCTGAGCAAGCCTAGACCTTCAGCCCGCGCTGGATCCATCGTATCGGCTTGTGTCTTTGCCAGTTCTGCATCCTTGCGGGCAATCTCGATCAGATCGCCATGCTCTGACAGATCGATCAGTCGATAATTGATCAGACCTGATTGCGCCTTGCCGAGCAGATCGCCAGGACCACGCAGTTTGAAATCAGCTTCTGCAATTTCAAACCCGTCCTCCGTTCGTCGTAGCGTATCCAGACGCTCTCGCGCCATCTCGGTGAGCGGGGCTCGATACAGTAAGAGACAGAAGCTCGGCTTCGAGCCACGACCGACCCGTCCGCGCAATTGGTGCAATTGAGCCAGTCCGAAGCCTTCTGCGCGTTCAATCACCATAATAGTCGCTTCGGGCACATCGACCCCGACTTCGATCACGGTCGTGGCAACCAGAATTTTCGTGGACCCCGTTCTGAAAGCATCGAGCGCTGCATCCTTGTCCTCGCCTTTCATTCGGCCGTGTACGAGGCCGACATCTGTCCTCAGAACATCCTTGAGCATCGCCGCTCGTGCGACGGCCGAACTGTTGTCATCCTCATCAGCGTCGACCCGCGGACAGACCCAGAAAGCGCGTTCGCCACGTTCCAGTGCCCGGCCGATCGCACTGATCACGTCCTCGATCCGCGTATCGGCAATCACCCGCGTTTCGACAGGTTGCCGGCCTGCGGGTTTCTCATCGAGGATGGAGACATCAAGGTCGCCATGGACGGTCTGCGCCAGCGTTCGCGGGATGGGCGTTGCAGACATGACCAGCATATGCGGTGACTTGCCCTTGCTCATCAGTTTCATCCGATCGGCGACGCCGAAACGATGTTGTTCGTCAACAATGACCATAGCGAGCCGCTGAAAGCTCACCCCTTCCTGGAACAACGCGTGCGTGCCCGCCACGACCTGGATGGTGCCATCCGCGAGGCCTATCAGCGTGGATTCTCGGCCCTTGCCCTTGTCGCGACCGGTGAGCACGGAAACGGTGTAACCGAGCGGTGAGAGGAGCAGGTCCAGAGTGTCAAATTGCTGCCGTGCGAGAACTTCGGTCGGGGCCATGAATGCGGTTTGAAATCCGCCTTCCGCAGCTTGCACCGCCGCGAACGCACCGACTAGAGTCTTCCCCGCGCCGACATCACCTTGCAGCATGCGGCGCATCGGAAAGGTTTCGCCGAGATCGGCCATGATCTCCTTTGTGGCGCGTATCTGAGCCTGCGTCGGCGTGTACGGGAGCGTCTTGACCAGCGCATTCAGGGCCTCGCTTTGCGGCGGGACCACATTGGCTTCACCTGATCGGCGGGCTGCACGGGCGCGAGAGAAAGTCAGCTCTCGGGCCAGCGCTTCATCATATGCCAGACGCCGGCGCGCCCGAAGAATTGCCTCTTCGTCCCAGGCTTCTGGCGCGTGAACGCCCAGCATGCCGGCCTTGAATCCTGGCCAGCCTTCTTTGGTCAGCAGGTTGGGGTCCACCCATTCGGGTAAATCGTCTGGAATGAGTTCGATCGCCGCCTTTGCCGACTGATGGACCCGTTTATTGGTCAAACCGGCGGTGAGACCATAAATCGGTTCCACCGGTGGAGGCATTTCACCGCGGGCTGGGTCCATCACGAAATCCGGATGACTCATTTGTCGTTCGCCCTGCCACTCAGTGACTTTGCCGGAAACGATGCGCTCCTTGCCAACAGGGTATTGGCTTTGCAGCCAGCGACTGTCCGCGCGGAAATAGGTCAGGGTGAGGAAGCCGGTGCCGTCGAAGAGAAGAATACGGGTCGGCGCGCGTTCATTGTAAGGGGCTTTTACAGCGTGGACCTCACCGCGCACGGTGGCGACTTCCTCCGGGATCAGATCTTCAAAATTGTCTCGCGGTCGCCGGTCCAGCCATCTTTCTGGCATGTGCAGCAACAAATCCCAGACCGTTTCTCCGCCGACCAGCCGCTCCAGCGCCGGTTTCAGCTTTGGTCCAATGCCAGGCAAAGCGTCGAGAGGCTGGAACAGAGGAAAGAGACGTTCATCGCGCATGGTCATTAGTGAGCTTATCTTTGCGCCAATCACAAGCCGTGAAGTCGACCCGCGACACCAAAACCCTGTGCAGAACCGGGTCCTTGACCTAGATTGAACGCAATAGGAGTTGGTCGCATGAGTGATAGTATACTGGATGAGCGTCGCCGGAAGCTCAAGTTTCGGGCCTGGCGCCGCGGATTTCGCGAAATGGATTTGTTGATGGGGTCGTTTGCGGACGCCCATCTCGCAGATATGAGCGAAGAAGACCTGTCTGAATTCGAGCGACTTTTGTCGACCCCCGACTGGGAAGTCTATGCCTGGTTGATTGGTCAGAAAACGGTGCCGGGAAACTTCAATAGCCCCTTGCTAACCCGGATGAT
>JBCCZH010000226.1:0-5423 GCA_039188075.1 Pseudomonadota bacterium | reverse complement strand
TGGCAAAGAGGCGACGACGGTTCAGATGATGCTGAATCATGAAAGCGCTGTGCCGGCCAATCGCGACCCCATTCGCGAGGGTGGGTATCTGGATTGGGACTATATGATCTCGCGCATGGAAGATGAGACGGCCTGGTGGGAGCCGGGCACCCGCAATGGCTATCACATGGTGAATTTCGGCTGGACGGTCGGCGAACTGGTACGGCGGGTTTCCGGCCAGTCGCTGGGACAGTTCTTCGCCAATGAAGTGGCCGCACCAACCGGGGCGGACTTCTGGATCGGCGTGCCCGAGGATTTCGCCAGGCCGATTGCCCCCATCCTGCTTTATGAACCGAAAGAAGGGGACATTCCGACCGCGTTCACACTGAAATTGTTCAGCGAGCCGGAATCCTTGCAGGCGCTGTCTTTCCTCAATACTGGCGGCTGGAACATGAATGACCCGGAGGCGCATAAAGCCGAAATTGGCGGTGCCGGAGGCATTTCCAATGCCCGCGGCCAGGTTGCCTGGTACACGCCATTGGCGACCAATGATGGCAGCCTGGTTTCGGCGGATCGTCTGGCGGCCATGGGGCGCGTGACAACGGCGACGGGCATCGACGCGACGTTGCTGGCGCCGACCCGGTTTGCGTCCGGCTTCATGAAATCGATGGACAATCGCGCCTATCCGCAAGGCGATCAGATGAGTGCGATCATGGGCGAAGCGGCATTCGGGCATGTCGGTGCTGGCGGCTCGATCGGATTTGCTGATCCCGCGTGTGGCATGGCGTTCAGCTACACCATGAACCAGATGGGATCCGGCATCTTGCTGAATGATCGCGGGCAAAGCGTGATCGACGCGGCTTATCGATCGCTGGGATATCGGACGAATGCGCCAGGCGCCTGGGTCAAATAGAGCCTGACCCGGATCAGAATGGCTGGCGAGCGGCATAGGCGTCCTGACCGCGTTTCATCAGCTGCGTCCGCTGTTCCGTCCAAAGCGATCGCGATCCTTTTGGAACCGGTACACTCTGGATCGGTGCTTCGAACAGCGAGTTCGGACTTGTGCCATAAACACGACGGACCGATCGGTTGAAATTCGCATCGGAAGAAAAGCCCCAATCGCGCGCGGCTTTGCTGATGACGCCGCGCGTCATGGGCGATTTCGAGATTTGCAACACGGCGCGGTAAAGACGCCGATTGTTGATATAGTTTCGCACGCCGCCATCCGCCTCAAACATTCGAAACAGGGTTGCACGGGAGGTGCCGAAACGGGTCAGGATCGACTTCGGCGAAAAGCTGAGATCGCCGAGATTCTGTTCGATATTGATGCAAATCGTCCGCTTCAGGGCCTGCCGGGCAACCGTGCGAACGTCTGCCTTGCTGGCTTTGCCGTGAATGGCGAATTGGATACAGCTTTTGATGCGCATCATCTGGTCGCTGGAAATGCACCTGAACCCGGCCCCTAACTGCTCGAACACTGTATCAAACTCGGCATGCAGGCACTGGGCGAGCAGCGAGCCGTCGTGAAAAACCCTCAAGCCCGGATGTTGACCAGGATCGAAACCAAGCGTTTCGTGCAGAAAAACGATGCCTTGAATAACGGCCGCAGACTGGACCCCGTCATAAGGACGAGAATAATCTCGCATGGCGATTGAGCCGCGATAGATCGAATAGGGCGACTCCCCGTTTCGTCCCATCGAGTGGCCGGACAGGAAGCGCCAGACGAAGAGTACATTGCCAGTCTGGTTGAGATGCTTCGCCTCATGAACATGACTGGTTGCATCTATCGCCCGTTGCACGAAGACGCAGTGTTCAGCGGCCCATGTTTCAAGAATGAACAATCCCGTACATTGCGGCGATTTCAATGGCGTCAGGTCAACGATCGAGTCGCAATGCCCCCAGGCGTTTTTCGACCGCTCGACAAACCGGTCTGGCAGGACAGTGACAGGCGGCGCTTCAGACGCGGCAAGGGTAAGATCATGAGGCATGTCGTCGGGCCTTTGTGGCTGCGAGTGCTCGACAAGATGTTTCCTCAACTTAAGTCTGGTCTGCGCCAAAGGTCATTATCGCTTGATCTCATAAACCCTTGCGATCCATTACAATGAAGAAACAAAACCTCCCGTCCAAGACCTGTCCCATTTGCGAACGACCATTCTCCTGGCGCAAGAAATGGGCGCGAAACTGGGACGAAATCGTCTATTGTTCGGAGCGCTGTCGGCGTGATCGACGCAAGACATCCACCTAGAGGGCGTTGAGAATACCCGCGGCGCTTTCGAGATATTCCGCCTGTTTGTCGTCAGACATGCGGTCCCAGGTCCGATACATCTGAGCCATGCGAGGATTGCCGCTCAGCCTGTCGCGATTGCGATGCAGAAAGTCCCAGTAAAGCGGATTGAATGGACACGCGCCATTGCCGGTTTTCTGCTTCACGTCATACGCGCAGTGTTTGCAGTGATCGGACATCTTGTTGATGTAATTGCCGCTCGCCGCGTAGGGCTTTGAGCCCAGCACCCCGCCATCTGCAAACTGGCTCATGCCCAGCGTATTTGGCAGCTCAACCCATTCATAGGCGTCGGCATAGACTGCCAAATACCATTCATGCACCTGTTTGGGATCGATGCCAGCCAGCAAGGCGAAATTGCCGGTGACCATGAGGCGTTGAATGTGATGGGCGTAGGCCTCTTCCTTCGTTTGCGAAATGGCCGCCTTCATACAGGCCATCTCGGTCTCCGCCGTCCAATAGAATTCCGGCAGGTCCCGTTTGTTCTCAAAGAAGTTTAGATCGACATAGTCCGGCATTTTCAGCCAGTAGATCCCGCGCACATATTCGCGCCAGCCAATGATTTGCCGGATGATTCCTTCCGCCGCATTCAAGGGGGCGAGGCCATCGCGATAAGCCTGTTCGACCCGCTGGCAGATTTCGAGCGGATCGAGCAATCCGGCATTCAAATAGAAAGACAGAAGCGAGTGATAGAGGAATTTCTCACCTTCCAGCATCGCATCCTGATAGTCCCCGAAATTCGCCAATGCGTGGTTGATGAAGTGATCAAGCGCCGCTTGCGCCTGTGCCCGGGTCACACCAAACCAGAAGGGTTCCAGGTCTCCAAAATGATCCCCGAACTGATCTGAAACCAAAGCAAGCACGTCATTTGTGATGGCGTCGGGAGGTGTTCGCAGCGGGGCCGGCATGAAGAGATCAGCCTTGGCCGGTTTGCGGTTCTCCGAATCATAATTCCACTTGCCGCCAGCGGGTTGGTCGCCCTCCATGAGCAAGCCGGTTTTGCGGCGCATTTCGCGATAGAAATACTCCATGCGCAATTGTTTGCGCCCGCTGGCCCAGGCCCGAAACTCGTCGCGCGTGGCGATAAAGCGATCATCTTCCACAATGTCGACGGGACGCGCGAAGGCGTCCGCCCAGGTTTGCAGGGACTCAAGCACGCGCCACTCGCCTGGTTCTGTGACGATGATGCGATCCGGCGCAAGGCGATCTACCGCTCGTTCGACTTCGCCATGGAAGCTTCCAGCATTGTCCGGTTCATCGAGGCGAACATAATCCACTTTCCAGCCTGCGATGCGCATTTCCTCGGCAAAATGGCGCATCGCAGAGAACAGGAAGGCAATCTTCTTCTTGTGATGGCGGACATAGGTCGCCTCTTCAATGACCTCGACCATCAGCACGCGATCACGATCGCGTTTCGCCTGTCTGAGCGAGGAAATAGATGGAGATAATTGGTCCCCGAGGATGAGAATCAGGTTCAAGACTCTGGCCATGGTCTGTTATCGTCACGCGGGGATTTAGAGCCGTCAGTCATTTCGGCGATAGACGAACTGCCGCAAGCCGTCACACGAATGTGTCTTGAAGCCGTCCGCGATTGCGTCATGTTCTGATCCGTAGCCAAGCAAAGAGGGATAATGCGATGTGCGATGAAATTACCGAACGGGAACTGGACGAATACCTCAAACGCAAGGCCGTGACCCGGCGCGGATTCACGGTTGGCGCCTCTGCCGCAGTTGCGTCGACGAGCCTGGTCCTGCCAGCCTGCGCAACGCCGGTCGAGACGGGCGAAATGACCCTCACCGAAACCGAAGTCAGTGTGGCGACGCCAGCCGGTGAAGCGGATGGCCTGTTCATTCACCCGAGCGAAGGCGCCCATGCCGCTATCATTATGTGGCCAGACATTCACGGTGTCCGTCCGGCTTTCTTTGATATGGCGCGTCGGCTGGCCACGTCCGGTTATTCCGTTCTCGCCATGAATCCCTATTACCGCACAATGAATGGGCGCCTGTTTGAAGAAGGACAAACCATCCGTGATCCCGGTGGACGCGAATTGGTGATGCCGCATTATTCCGCGCTGTCTCCGGAAACGGTGGTGGTCGACACGCAAGCCTATGTCGCCTGGCTCGATGCGCAGGCCGCGGTTGATACAGGTCGTGGCATCGGCGCGATCGGCTTCTGCATGACCGGGTCCTGGACCTTGCGCGCCGCGGCCGCGGTGCCGGACCGGGTGCGGGCACCATCCTCTTTCCATGGCGGTGGGTTGGTCACCGAGGCGGAAGACAGCCCGCATCTGCTGGCGGACAAGATTCAGGGCGGTGTCTTGATCGCGATTGCCGAGAATGATCATGAGCGCGAACCGGAGGCGCAGGGCGCATTGATTGCTGCCTTTGATACGGCCGGCGTACCGGCGGAAATCGAAGTCTATGCGGATGCCCTGCATGGCTGGGTGCCGACCGATTCCCGCGCCCACAATCCGGAACAGTCAGAGCGCGCCTGGACGCGGATGCTGGCTTTGTTTGAGCGCGAATTGTCTTAGGACTAGCCTGCAATTCACAGATTTGTATGCGTAGTTTCGCCAATCCTCTGGTCGGTGCGAGACCTGCTGACTATAAATGTAACATTCGTCACAAGACAGAATTGGGAGCTTTCTTATGACCAAACACCTCGCCCTGGCGGTTTCAGCCTTCGCTCTAATGGCCGGTTGCACCGTCTCTGAACCGACATCGCAAGACACTGTCAGTGCCGATGAAGTGGCAGACGCAAATGAGTCGGTCGCGCCCGAGACCGTCGAAAGCGAGACTTTATTGCCCTATGAGTCCTTCACTTTGGACAATGGGCTCACCGTTCTGTTTCACGTTGATCGTTCCGATCCGGTGGTCGCGGTCTCGCTGACGGCGCATGTTGGATCGGCGCGTGAAAAACCTGGCCGGACCGGGTTTGCGCATCTGTTCGAACATTTGCTGTTCCTGGAATCGGAGAATCTCGGCCCGGGCGGACTGGACCGTCTGTCAGCCCGGATTGGCGGCTCAGGCGCAAATGGATCGACCAGCCGTGATCGCACCAATTACCTGCAGACGGTTCCGAATGATGCGCTTGAGAAAATGCTCTGGGCCGAGGCGGACAAGCTTGGCTGGTTCATCAATACGGTGACCCAGCCCGTGCTGGA
>JBCCZH010000225.1:0-5432 GCA_039188075.1 Pseudomonadota bacterium | reverse complement strand
GTCAGTTTATAGGCTTTGAGCAAGCCATAAGCGATAGAGCGGCGCAGGCCGGACATGATGGGATAATCCCGAGCTGATTCCTTGAAAACAGGTGTAAACGCTAATGCCTCAGGCGAATAGGGCGTCAGCCCTCAAAATGGCGCTGAGTTAGGCCGCGGGCAGCGCGTCAGCTGCCGCGGCCCTGTTGGTTCGTGCGGTTTCAATCGCGTCCAGGATCGCTTCGAAGGCGAGCATGGTCGAGGCATGCCGCGGCGGATAATCGCGCACGCCTTCCAGATGGCGCAGCTCATAGAATCGGCCGCGCGGTGGCTCACCGCCTTGTTTCAGCATAGCCCGCAACTGATCGCGCGCGGCCACCAATTCATCATATGTCGCGCCAATGGCGTTGCCGGACAGGATGGCAGTTGCCGCCTGACCCAGCGCGCACGCCTTGGGATCGACAGCGATTCCCGTGACCGTGTCGCCATCCTCAGACAGCGTCACATCAACCCGCACAGTTGAGCCGCAAATGCGCGAGACTTTTGTCGCTGATCCATGCGCATCCGCAAGCGCGCCGACATGCGGAATGTCAGCGGCGAGTTCGAGGACGCGGTTGTGATACAGATCGACCATAAGCGCCATGTCGCGCTGAATGGCGGCAAAATCAAGTCCCTAAACGAAGGGTAGAACCGCCCAGACCCGCATCAGGAGGTAGCAGGCCCCAACCAGACTGGCCGAGGCAAGAATGATCACGAACCCGTCTCTGGCTGTGATGGCGAGCCCGAACAGCAAGATGGCGAGACTCGGAATGAAGGGTCCGAATGGCACAAATCCCAGCGGAAACGTGACCAAAGCCGCGGCGGCGCAGGCCAGGGCGACCAGCTGGGCGAATGGCGCTTGCGTCAAGAAGGTGAGGCGCGGCTTCAGGAACCGGTCGACCTGGGCGACATATTTGTCGGCCGCTGCGACCCCCATGATCAGGTGCTTGCGCTGGAAACTGAATTCCAGGGTCTTTTTCGGAATCCAGGGATATTGCCGCCCGAACACCATTTGAATGGTGAAGACCAGAGTCACGAACGCAATCAGGAAATTGGCCCCCGGAATGATGGTCAGCGGACTGATTGCGATGAAGCCAAGGAGCAGCAGGACCGGACCATAAGACCGTCTTCCAACGGCATTAAGCAGATCGCCCACGGTCACCGTTTCACCCTCGGTTTCACTGCATAGCGATTGTAGCAACGTTCTGAGATTGCGGACTTTGGCCATGGCGCTGTCTAAGACCAAATCGCGCGGTCTGACAATTTGTTTGCGCGCACGGGCTCGGTTTATCAGCGCGCTGGCCAGTGCCAGCGCGGAATGTCCGTGGCTTCGACGAAGGTCTCTCCGGTGTCCTTGGACAGCTCAATCAGTTCCGCATCTGCGTCCAGCAAGCGCGTCACCAGGGTGCGATTGTGTGAGACAATCACGATCTGAGCATCCTCACGCGCATTGATGATCAAGCTCGCCAAAGCCGGTATTACCGAACTGTGCAGACTCGATTCCGGTTCGTTCAGAACCAGGAGCGGTGGTGGGCGAGGCGTCAGGAGCGCCGCTGCCAACAGGATGAATCTGAGCGTACCATCGGATAATTCAGACACATTTAACGGCCGCAGCATGCCGCGTTGATGCATGCTCAGCTGGAACAATTCGCCGGCTTTGGTCACCTCCAGCTGCGCGCCAGGAAAGGCCAGGTCAATCGCCGTATCGAGCACCTCGCCATTGCCGATTTCGCGAATGGTCTGGATCGCAGCGGCAATATCAGATCCGGTCGGGGACAGCGTCGTCGTCCGAGTGCCGATTTGCGGCTGGCGGGCCGGCGCCGTCTCATCGGTTCGGATGTGATCATAGAATCGCCAGCTCGCGAGGCGACGCCGCAAGACCGAAAGCTCCCAGGGCGCGTCTTCGCCCACCACTTCGCGGATCATCGACTCGTGCGTGCCGAGGCTGGTGGAAAGCTGCACCGTCTGATGCTGATCATTCTTCACGCGCACGCCTGGCCCGCGCCGATCAGCAATGATCTTGGATGGGGTCGGTTTGTCACCCAGCCAATAGACTTCGCGCTTGATCTCGGGATCTTCGTTGAACATGGACGTTCCGGCGCGCGGCGGGAGGCCGAGTTCGATGGCATAGCTCAGCGTATCTTCGGTAAATCCCAGCTTCAGGCTGATCGGTTTCTTGCGAACGGTCCCCTGGATCGGGACGGAACCGTCGCGCATGGATTTGGAGATTTCTTCAGGTCCGGCCCAAAGGACGTTTCTGAAGCCACCCTCTCTTGCGATCGAGGATATGATGCGATCGTCGGCAATATCGGCCAAAAGTCGCAAAGACTTATAGATGCTCGATTTTCCGGTTCCGTTTGCGCCCGTCACGATGGTCATCTGGCCAAGCGGCAAGACGATGTCTCGCAGCGATCGGTACCCGGAAATGGCAACTTTGCTGATCAATCGAGGCGCGCTCCTGAGGCAATTGTCAGACCTGACAGTAGGCGTCTGCCGGGTCGCCCGATTTGATAGCGCAAACTCGTCCGTTCACTCAAGGAAGCGATATGCGCAGATTCACACCGCGTCTTACGGACTTTGCAAGTTGCATGATTGGCGCCGTCCTGATCGCCGGGTCGGCGTCCGCGGACGCAGTGAATTTCTGTGGTACGGCGACGGATTGCAAGACGATTTATGTGCAAAACAATGCCGCTGTGACCGTGCGCAAGGTCAATATCACGCAGCAAAAAGACGATGAGAGCTGCGCCGGGGGCGACAAGAAATCCGTCTCCCGCGACATGGCTGGCGGCACCGGGATCATTAAAGGCCAGTCCTATAAATTCTCAGCCAATCCGGTCTGCAAATACAAAGTGAAATTCAAGACCACGAGCGGGTGCGCCGGCGATAAGACGACGCATGTCCGCCCGAGCGACTTCGCCGCCGGCAAGAATATCGTGAAGCTTAGCGGCCCGTGCGGTTGGCTGAAAACCAAAGTCGCCACCAAACATAACGTGTCTGAATAGGGAGTTCCTCATGTCACACGCATCGAAACTGTTCCTCGCCACTATTGTCGTTGGCGCCGCCGCGCTCGGCGCCCAAGCCGACGAAGTGGATTTCTGTCAGTATGGAGAGGGCGGCTGTAAAAGGGTCTGGGTCGAGAATGAAAGCTCCGCCCTCGTCAAGTCCGTCGATATTACGGAACAGCATGGTGATGACAGTTGCAATGGTGGCTTCAAGCTGACCCAGGAAAAAAATATGGTCGGCGGCGGGGGCCTGACCGAAGGCGCAACCTTCGCGGTCAATGTCCTGAGTCAATGCCGCTACAAATTCAAGTTCAAAACCACCAGTGGCTGCACGGGCGACAAAACCCAACACCTGGAACCGGAGGATATGAATGATGGATATGATGTTGTCAGGCTGGTCAACGGCTGTGGCACGCTCAACGCCAAGAAAAGCAAACATCGGTCGAACTATGGCTGAGCGGAGCACCAACCCCATGTTTACACGATCCGTTTTCATTGCCAGCGCCCTGATCGCCAGCGCCGGCCCGGCCGCGGCAGAGCTGCCAAATTTCTGCAGTGATGAAGATCAATGCGTCTACGCATTCGTCGAGAACAAGGCCTCGGCGACGGTGACCTCGGTTAAGATCAAACAGCAAAGTGGCCCGAACGATTGTGTCAGCGGCGAAGAGAAAACCATCTCTGCCAACCTCGCTGGCGGCACGCCCGGCTTTCCGGGCGAGGGGGTCTGGTTCCAGGTCGATCCCATGTGCAAGTACAAGATCGTGTTCAAGACGACGAGCGGCTGCACGGGTGACAAGACCACACATTTCTATCCGGATGATCTGAAGAAAGATGATCCGGGCGCCAAACTGATTGGCGCTTGCGGGACGCTGCAAGCTAAGACGACGAGCAAGTGAGGCGGGCGGCTAGGTCCGCCGCCAGGTCGCCCCGCCCGCACTGTCCATGATCTCAATGCCTTCCGCGGCAAGCGCATCGCGAATGCGATCGGCTTCCGCCCAGTCCTTGTCCGCGCGGGCCTGAATCCGCGCCGCGACCAGGGCCTCAATCCGCGCATTCTCATCCGTGTCGCCGCCTTGTTCCCATTCCGCTGGACTATGCGTCAGCAGGCCGAGCAAGGCGCCCGCCGCGAGCAGATCCGCACGCGCTTCGGCCATGCCCGCCGCATCCTTGCGATCTGCCGCGCCATTGGCTGCACTCGCCAGACGCGACAGCTCAGCCAGCGCAATTGGCGTGTTGAGATCATCGCTTAAGGCTGTGCGCACGCCTTGATCGACGGCGATACCCCCGTCCGCATCCCAGACCCGGCGCAGCGCACCGTAAATCCGGTTGAGCGTGGCTTTGGCCTGTTCGAGAAGGTCACCCGTCCAATCCAGCGGGGCGCGATAATGACCCGACAGCATGGCAAAGCGGATCACCTCGCCGTCCCAGTCTTTGAGCAGATCATTCAGCAAGACAACATTGCCGATCGACTTTGACATTTTCTCGCCGGCCATATCCAGGAAGCCATTATGCATCCAGTAATTCGCCATGGTCTGCCCATGCGCGCACTCGGATTGCGCGATCTCATTCTCATGATGCGGGAATTGCAGATCGACGCCGCCGCCATGAATGTCGATGGTCTTGCCGAGGTGTTTGGCAATCATGGCTGAACATTCAATGTGCCAGCCCGGACGCCCGCGGCCCCACTTGCTGTCCCAAATGGCGTCTTCGGGTTCGCCCTCTTTGGCGAATTTCCACAAAGCAAAGTCCGCCGCGTCGCGTTTGCCAAGGTCGACCCCGACGCGCGCGCCCGCTTGATTGTCGTCGAGCTTGCGCTTGGCCAGATTGCCATAATTATCCATTTGCGGGACGTTGAAGAAGACACCGGCATCCGTCGCATAGGCATAGCCCTTGCGCTCGAGCGTTTCGATCATGCCGAGCATATCCCCGACATGGTCGGTCGCCCAGGGCATGATGGTCGGAGGCAGGGCATTCACCGCTGCCGCGTCTTCAGAATAAATCGCGGCATATTTCTTGGTGATCTCTTCGATCGACTCGCCAGTGTCCTGGCTCGCGGCAATGATTTTGTCGTCAATGTCGGTAAAATTGCGCGCATAGACGACCGCGTCCTCGCCATACGCATCGCGCAGCAGACGGAACAATGTGTCGAACACAATCACTGGCCTGAAATTGCCGATATGGGCACGATTATAGACGGTCGGTCCGCAGACATACATGGTCACACGGGACGGATCCTGGGGTTCAAAAACGCGTTTTTCGCGCGAAAGCGTGTCGTAAAGTCGAATAGTCATTGGGGGCTCGGAAATGTCTGTGAATCGAATAAGCGAAACCGGCTAAGGGGGCGTTACCTTAGCCGCTCATACAAACACAACAGATCATCGCAGGGCGCATGCCGAGTTCCTTTGCCGGGCTG
>JBCCZH010000224.1:0-5443 GCA_039188075.1 Pseudomonadota bacterium | reverse complement strand
TAATGACGCAGCCACTCAGGAACAGCGTCGAGGCTGCGGCGATGAAGAGAGATCTCATGATTGGCCTCCTGGGGTCACATTGTCAGCGAAGTGTTTTGCGATGTCTTCGCGGGTCGCGACCCAGACATCCCGGTGGGCTTTGACATGGTCGAGGAAATGCTGAAACGCATCGATCCGGCCCGGGCGTCCGATGATCCGCAAGTGCAGACCCAGCGACATCATCCGCGCGCCCTCTTCCTGCGCCTCGCGCAGCAGCCAGTTGAATGTGTTCTTGGCGTAAGACAGCCACATGTCCGGCGTGAAGCTGGGGCTGAGCCAGAATTTCATATCATTGGAGTCGATGGCATATGGCAGGATGACCATCGGCTGCGTCGAACCGTCTTTCATCTCGACATCAGCCCAATATGGGAAGTCATCGGAATAATCGTCCATATGATAGAGATAGCCCTGCTCTTTCAGGATCCGGCGCGTAATGTCCGTGTGCAGATAGCGCGACAGCCAACCAACCGGACGCCGCCCACAGGTCTCATGGATGGAGGCCGTGCCCTTTTCGATAAAGGCGGACTCTTCCGCTTCGTCCATGAACGCGGTGAAGGCCCATTTATGCCCGTGATTACAAGGCTCGTCTCCGCGGGCGACGATGGCTTCGCCCAGCCATGGGGCCTTTTGCAGCGCCTGGCCGCACACCGTCCAGGTCGCATTAATCCCGGCCTTGTCCAGGATCTTCAGGATCCGAGGCGCGCCGCGATTGATGCCATACTGGTAATTACTTTCATTGCCATGAATGCGGATTGGCTTGCCGGGCACCGCGCCCAGCTCGTCGACCGGTTCCGGGCGTTTATCGCCCTCATCAATCCGGCGTTCGGCGCCCTCTTCGACATTCACGACGATGGAGAGCGCGAGTTTGGCCCCGTTCGGCCAGGTAAACCCTTTCGGGGCTGGATCAGGCGGCAGAGCCATTAGTGCGGTTCCTCCCCGCCGGACACGTTCATACTCTCCGCCGTGATGTAATTGGCCTCATCAGAACACAGGAAGGCGACAGCATTGGCGGTATCCTCCGGCAATCCTGGTCGCCCCATCGGGATCCGCGCGGCCATGGCCTCGAGATAGTCTTCGACCGAATCGGCGCCGACGACTTTCGAGAAATACTCATTCTGCCAGGCGCCGAGCCCCGTGGTGACATGATTGGGGCAGACATTATTGACGGTGATCTTGTGCGCGCCCAGCTCGACCGCCGCCGACCGGGCCAGCCCGACCAGGCCATGTTTCGAGGAGGTATAGGCTTGTGCATGTGGGAAGCCGGACTTGGCGGCTTGTGAGGCAATATTGATGATACGCCCGCCTTTGCCCTGCTCGACCATGCACTCTGCCGCGGCTTTGACGCCAAAGAACGCGCCTGTGAGGTTCACATCGATCACCGCGCGCCAATCATCTTCGGTGACGTCCAGCAAAGGCTTCATAATATAGCCGATACCGGCATTATTGACCCAGATGTCGAGACTGCCATGCGTGTCGATGGCATGCTTTGCGAGACCGCGAACATCTTCCAGGGATCGCACGTCACAGAGCTTGGTCGACGATTGCACGCCCAGGGCGCGCATGTCTGCCGCGATGGATTCCATCTCATCGGTTGAGCCGATATGCTCCGCGCCCGTGGCCGCATCGCGCGGCGCGCCAATGTCAGAGATGACAATATTGGCGCCATCTTCGGCGAGGCGTTTGGCAATGGCTTCCCCAAGCCCTTTGCGGCGGCCTGATCCTGTGATCACCGCCGTCTTTCCGGTAAACCGTCCCATCAATGCCTCCTAGCCAAGCTTGTCCGTCATGATGAAAACGAGATCGTCCGCCATGGCCTGAAACTCACCTGCAATGCCCTGCATGGTTTCGGTCGAGACTTCGCCGCCAAACGTCTCCATGTCATTGACGTCAATCGTCTCGATATAGGCATAAGGCGGGGTGTCATCCGAGCCGAGCAAGCCAGTCGATTTGAACACGGCAAACTCATCCACCGATTTCAGGCCATTCACGGTTGGAATGTCTTTTGTTTTCGCCCAAGCCTCATAATCAGCAACGCTGACTCCGGGCTTCAAATTGAAGAGTGCGACAATCTTGGTACTCATATCCGGAACCTTCCCTATAGCTTATTTTCTCAAATGATATATCTTTTGGGACAAATGCATAGCCCCTCCGTTGAAAGTGTCGCGAAACCGCGCCATTTTGTGAAGGGAAAAGGAGAGCTGATATGGCCGATACGGAACACGACCCCCGTCCAGACCCCATCGAATATGATGGCCCACCGGATTATCGTGTGGTCGGTCGGCATGGCGTCTATCCTGAAACCAGCCATGACGAGATTGCCCGGTTCAATTTTCTGGCTCAGATGAATCGGCATCTGTCGACCAAGGTCATGCCGGGTGTCTCCGAAGCCTTCGACGCGCGAATCGAACCGAAACGCAAAAGTGCCTACGAGACACGCCATCAGGTGCGCAAGGATCTGGTCAAGGACCCAATGTTCCAATGGTGGTCCGCCATGCGCCGCGCGACCATGGAAACGCGCCAGCAAGCGGGGCGCTGGGTGACCATTCGCCAGGCCGAGGCGCTGAACGAAAAAGTTCGCGAGCTGACCGAGGGCGATGCGCGCCTCGTGCTGGACCCGAAATTCGAACAGCCCCGCTCGACCGCGGCGATTGATCATCACTGCATGCCGGGCTCTTATCATACAGAATTGACTCCCGGCGACATTACCGGGCCCGCCAATTACGATGCCGGCATCTTCGCCACGACGGGCGGCATGCTGGGCCGGTTCAATGATGGTGGCGGCGTTGCCGTCGCCCAATGGGTTCAGCAGAATCTGCCAGATTTCAAACCGAAGAGAATTCTCGATATCGGCGCCGGTTTAGGTCACAATGTCCTTCCCATTGCAGAGGCCTTCCCGGACGCCGAGGTCATCGCGGTCGACGCCGGGGCGCCGATGCTGCGCTATGGCCTGGCCCGTGCCAAGAGCATGGGCATAGAGAATGTCACCTTCATCCAGGGCGATGTTTCGGATCTGAAAGGCATGTTCGAGGATGAGAGTTTTGACTGGGTGCAATCGACCATGTTCCTGCACGAGACCAGCTACAAGACGATGCCAATGATCTTTGCTGAGACGCAAAGGCTTCTGAAGCCAGGCGGAATTGTGCTGCACGTCGAACAACCCCAGTATTCAGACGACATGCCGCTATTCGAACAGGCCATGCGCGACTGGGATGCGTTCTACAATAATGAGCCATTCTGGACGAAGATGCATGAAGTCGATCTCGATGCCTGGATGGAGAATGCCGGCTTTAGCAGTGACAGCCTGATCCATGGCGGCGTCGCCGCAGTGGTCGATCCCGAGGTCTTCCCGGAAGCCGCGGAGGATACCGAGCAGGAAGATTATGGCCGCAAGGCCGCATGGCACGTCATCGGCGCGCGCAAGGAGGGATAAGAGATGTCCGCAGCAACCCTCGACCCGCTCAAGCTCGCTGGCAGCAAGGCCAAAGGCAAACGGCCCTGGTTTCTGGAAAACCCGGACACAGAGCGCGTGATGAATATTACGCTGGCCCTGATGCAGGAAGTCGCGGTGATCCGTGAACGACTGGACACAGTCGAACGCCTGCTCGATCGCGATGGCGTCGTTACCCGCGACGCGATTGAAAGCTATGAGCCGAGCAAGACCGAAGCCGATGAACGGGGCTATTGGATGCAGGAATATATTGCACGCTGTCTGCGCATCCTGCAGCAGGATCGCGAAGCGATTGCCCGCGGCAAGGAAGATTCCAGCGAAGACGTCGCCGACGAATTCGCCAAGGTCGATTGATGCGGCCGGCCTTCCTGAGCGCGATCGGGCTGAGCCTTGTGCTCAACGCTTGCCAAACTGAGCCTGCCCCGCCGACGGGCCCCTCGCTCGACCAGCACCTGGACGAGATGCTGACCTGGTTCCCGGGCGTGTATGATAATTTCGAACAGATTGAGTCAGAGCGCGCCGCAGATCTGGATACCGGCTTGCGCCATCGCCACCTGAATCACACCTTCTATCCGGTGGCCATTCCCGGCATCCCGGGGCGCCAGCTTTACGCGCAGCAATACCAGCACCATGACCCGTCAGATCTCTATCGCCAGCGTATCTATTCATTCGAAACCGATGCCGAAGAAGACGCGATCCGCCTGACCATATACACGCCGCAAGCGCCTGACGCGTTGACGGACATCCATCTGAGTCCGGACCGCCAGGCCGCGATGGGACCAGACGATTTCATTCTCAAGCCTGGCTGCGAAGTCTATTGGACACGGGCCGAAGATCAGTTTGAAGGCTATCTCAAACCGAAGGCCTGCTCTTACTATTCCACGCGCTATGAAACGCAGGTCTATCTTGAGGAAACGCTGACGCTGCGCCGCGACGCCCTGTTGCTGAATGATCGCGGCGTCGATGGCGACGGCAATCTCGTTTTCGGCGTGGACGATAAGGGCCCGACCATCAACCTGAAGCAGACAGCATTTTCATCGCTCGACGTGGAATTGCAGGAAATCGCGCGATTGATGTCTGGCGACTATTTCTCTGACGCCGAGGGCGGTGCCCGCGAAGGGCGCCCAATCTATATGCGGGTGCGCAATATTGTACCGCCATTCGGCAAGCGTCACGCCATGTATGCTGAAATGCGCCATGATGGACCGGACGGCGACTTCTATCGCCAGCTTGTCTACCTGTTCGACGAAGCCGATGCGCGTGGCGAAAATCGTATGCAGGCCTATCGGGTCGCCGACAAAGAGGCGGCCGCCAGTCTGAACGAGGATCCGTCTGCCTTCGCGGATGGCAAAGTCGAAACGACATCGCCGCTCTCGGAAGACTGTTACGCTGTCTGGTCACCGACAGAGGCTGGCTATACCAGCTGGATCGATCCCGAACGCTGTGTCATAACCGGACGGCGCGGCGACCAAAGACGGATCGAATCCCGCACAGACATCACCCCGGCCGCCATCAAGCAGCTCGAGCGTGGATATTCCCTCGAGCGCGAACTCCTGTTCGGCAATCCGACCGGCGAGCAGTACATTTGGCCGCGGGTCTCGCCCGGCAATGTGGACTAGACAGATCGCCATATTTAAATGATATATCATTTAAATCATTCTCGAGCGGGAGGCGAGCATGGGTGAATTTCTGACGGCCAATGAATTGGCAATCCTGCGCTGGTTGCACATCGTCGCAATGGTCTATTGGCTCGGCGGCGAATGGGGCGTGTTCCAGACTTCGTACAAGGTGGTGAACCCCGCTCTGCCGCTGGAAGAGCGGCAGCGGCATATGGAAACTGCCTATCGCATCGACATCATGGCGCGGACGGGCATTATCAGCCTGCTCCCGCTCGGCCTTCACATGGGATATCTCTGGGGCGTGCAGCCTCTGGGGGGCGGCTGGCTGGTCGCGATG
>JBCCZH010000223.1:0-5453 GCA_039188075.1 Pseudomonadota bacterium | reverse complement strand
GGCCGATTTTGTGATTGAAAGAGCCTTTGTCGGGTAGCATATCTTGGACATGATTGTCCGAGACTACACCCCCGCTGACGCCGCTGCTTTCCGAGATCTCAACCTGGCCTGGGTTGAGGCCTATTTCACCGTCGAAGACGAAGACCGGGCGCAGCTCGATGATCCGCAAACCCATATTCTCGACAAGGGCGGCGCCATCCTGATCGCTGAGCTGGAGGGCGAACCTGTCGGGACGGTTGGTCTGGTCCCCGGGCATGGCGACCAGGTCCTGGAACTGATCAAGATGTCAGCGCGCAGCGATGTCAAAGGCCAGGGCATTGGCCGCGCCCTGATGGATGCCTCGATCGAAAAGGCCAGGGCCATGGGCGCGACCAGGATTTGGCTGGAAACGAATACAAAGCTCGATGCGGCGCTGGCGCTGTATCGCAAGTCCGGGTTTCGCGAACTGACCGGTGATGAGCTGACGCCGACGCCCTATGATCGGTGCAATTGTCAGATGCTGCTGGAATTGTGACGGGATCGTCCGGGGCTGCACGCCAGCGCGTGCGTCCCGGCGTGCGGGCGGTTTGGTGATTGATTTTGTTTGGGTCTCTGAGACCCTCATCCTGAGCTTGGCGAAGGATCCGGGGTCCATCCTTCGTCAGGCTCAGGATGAGGCGTTCGGGGGATTGGGGTAAGGGCTAGCCTGGTTCGAGATACGCGCTTGTCCGATTGTCCCGGGCTTGACCCGGGATCTCGGGCGGCATGACCGGAAGCCACGAGGGAGATCCCGGATCAAGTCCGGGACACTCGGAGATGAGCGAGATGGCGCGTTCGAAGACCTGCGGGCACAAGTCCTCAACATCACCTGGCGCGTAGAACCGCGTATCCAGATCATAGGCTGCAAAGTTCCGCGCCATGCCTTCGAATAATGGCACCCAGGCCCGGCCATAGCGGTCAACCTGCACAAAGGCTTGCCGACCGGTCGCAGCTGACCAGCGATCAATCCGCCAAAGCTCCAGGAACAGGATCGGCCAGAAGAAGACAGCGACCCGTCGGTAATGCGCGAAGAGATAGCGGTGAATGATCATGGGCGAAAGGATATACGCACCCTGGACCGGGTCGAATCCAGAATTCGCTCATCCCCGCGCAGGCGGGGATCTGGTGCGGCGAGTCCGGGGATATTTGGCCCGAGATCCCCGCCTGCGCGGGGATGAGCGGTGACTGTGTCCCGTATTGCCAGCGCAAGCTGGCACCCATGGCGGCTGGCTGACGGCCTCAACCGCCATGGATCCTGACTGGCGTCAGGAATGCGGGGAGACATATCCACCCGCCAATCAAGATCATCTCAAAACTCAATAATGTGATGATATAACATTGCATAATTTCTATCTTACCTCTAATTCAGCGGATCATTCAAAAAAAAACAGCCGGAGACTGCTATGAGCGAAGCAAACCCCAGCCCCGAAAACCGACTACCCGTCACCGTCCTGTCCGGATTTCTCGGTGCAGGTAAAACCACGCTGCTCAATCGCGTGCTGAACAATCGCGACGGCCGCCGCGTGGCGGTCATCGTCAATGATATGTCCGAAGTGAACATCGACGCAGACCTGGTTCGCGCTGGAGCGGAGCTTAGCCGGACGGATGAAACCCTGGTTGAAATGTCAAATGGTTGTATCTGCTGCACCTTGCGGGATGATCTGCTCGACGAAGTCCGCCGGCTGGCGAGCGAAGACCGGTTTGACTATTTGCTGATTGAATCGACCGGCATTTCGGAGCCTTTGCCCGTCGCCGCGACCTTTGATTTTCGCGATGAGCACGGGGTCAGCCTGTCTGATGTCGCGCGGATCGACACGATGGTCACCGTCGTCGATGCCGTGAACCTGCTCAACGATTATTCCAGCCACGATTTCCTGAAGGATCGTGGTGAGGTGATGGGGGAGGAGGATGACCGCACCCTGGTTCATTTGCTGACCGATCAGATCGAATTCGCTGATGTGGTCGTGTTGAACAAGGTCGACGATGCCAGCGCCCAGCAGGTCGATGCGGCGCGCAAGATTATTCGCAGCCTGAATGCCGATACCAGGATCATCGAGTCCAATTATTCAGATGTCGCATCCTCAGAGATTTTCGATACAGGGCTGTTTGATTTCGAAAAAGCTGAAACGCATCCCATGTGGGCCAAGGAATTGTACGGATTTGCCGACCACGTCCCTGAGACAGAGGAATATGGCGTTACCTCTTACACGTATCGCGCCCGACACCCATTCGACCCGCAGGCCATTCATGACCTGTTGAACGGACCGCTGCCTGGCGTCATTCGTGCCAAGGGGCATTTCTGGATCGCGACGCGGCCGGAATGGCTGGCGGAGTTCTCGCTTGCCGGCTCCTTGTCCAACATTGCGCCGCTTGGCACCTGGTGGGCCTCTGTGCCATCGGAACGTTGGCCAGACAGTGAGGCCTTGCGCAACTATCTCAAAGCCAACTGGGAAGAGCCATGGGGCGATCGCCGCCAGGAAATCGTCTTTATCGGCGCAGGTATAGACTGGCCGGCCTTGAGCGCGCGCCTGGATGCGGCGCTCTTGCCGGAAGACGTCAATCCTGAAAGCGTCGAGCTGGACGATCCATTCCCGATCTGGAACCGGCAGGACATCCAGTAGGGAGCTCTGCTCCAGAGGGGTAAGGGATGTCTGAGCCGAACGAAAATCCATTTCTCGAAATCTTCAATGATCCGGAGCGGGCGGCCAATTATGCCGATGGGCCAGCTCTGTTCATGCCGGGCTTTTCCGATGTACACCGAATGACATCTGTCCTGTTGCAGGAACGGGTTTCAGACACGGCACATGTGCTGGTACACGGCGCCGGCGGGGGCCTTGAGCTTGACGCGTTTGCACGGGCCAATTCCGGTTGGACCTTTGTCGGCGTTGATCCAGCCGAGGCCATGATTACGGAGGCGAAAAAACGGTTGGACCATGCGCAGGACCGCGTCACTTTCCATTGCGGCTATATCGATGACGCGCCAGACGGACCGTTTGATGCCGCCACCAGCCTGTTGACGCTCCACTTTCTCGATGCGGATGCAAGGCGGACCACTGTGGAAAACATGGTTCGAAGATTGAAGCCCGGCGCCCCTTTGGTGGCCGTCCATTGCAGCTTCCCGCAATCCGAACCCGGTCGAGACGCCTGGCTATCGCGTTATGCGGCCTTTGCGGTCGCCGCAGGGGCGGATCCGGATATGGCCCAAATGGCGCGAGAAGGCGTTTCCAACGCGATCGCGCTTCTGGATCCGGAGGAAGACCTGGCGGTCTTGCAGGCGGCTGGCTTGCACGATGTGACGCCCTTCTACAGCGCCTTCACCTGGCGTGGCTGGGTCGGCTATGCGCCATGAAAAAGCCCGCGCCATTTGACGCGGGCTCGTTCAGAATAAGGTCCTGGCCAGGCTTATTTGCCAAATCCGTAAACCAGCGAGACACGGCTGATTGTGTCAGTGGCCTCAAATCCGTCGACCGGATCAGTGTCATGGCGCACCTCGAATGAGACGCGGGCAGACAATGTGTCTGTCAGCGTCGCGGTGATCGCAGCAATATTGCCCAATTGAGTCGAGGTATCGGCATAGACCGCCGTGGAATCATTGGTGAAGGCCACATTGTCATTGAACTGATGCGCAAAATTGGATTGCGCCGTCGCACCGAAAGATTCTTCAGTTGTCGCGGGTGACAGGATGGTTGCGGGCACCGTAGTCGTGTCCAGAACCGCTTCAATCTCGTCAATCTTCAGACCTGGGCCGCCACGTACCGTCCAGGTCGTGACATCGCCGGCGAGGACTTCATAACCGAGACCGCCGCCGATAAAGGCGCGTGAGTCAAAGCCGGAAAATTCATCGCGCTCATAAGTCAGCTGGCCAAAGCCGAACAGACGATCATTGATCTGACGGTCAAGATTGGTGCCGAGAAAGATCCGGTTTTTGGTCTCGTCGCCATCGGTTTCGCCGTAATCCGCGGTGGCCTGAAAGCCAATCGTCCAGACGTTCATTACCCGCGCCACATCAACCCCGAGGCCAATGTCCGTGGTTTCGGTATTCCCTGTGGTGACGCCCGCGCTCAGTGAGCCTTCGCCGCTCCAGCCATTATTGGCTTCATCCTGGGCGTGGGCGGGCAGAGCCAGCGTCATGGCGCCGGCAAAGGCAGCAAGTTTGCAAAACTGGGAGAATGTCATTGTCTTACGCTCCTATCTGAAAAGATGCGCGCGACATGGGCCCAGAAATCTGAATCTGATATGAATTACAGCAGTTTTAACTGCCGATCTGGCCGCGGTGTCGCAATTTTGCATCGGCCAGAACACAGGCCAGCATAGCCTCTGCAACCGGCACAGCGCGGATGCCGACACAGGGATCGTGGCGGCCTTTGGTGCGGACATCGACCTCTTCGCCATCGCGCGTGACGGACCGGGTTTCGGTCAGAATGGACGAGGTGGGCTTGATCGCGACGCGGACAATCACGTCCTGACCGGTTGAGATGCCACCGGCCACGCCGCCATTATTGTTCGACAGGAAGCGGACGCCATCATTGCCCTTGCGCATTTCATCGGCGTTTTGTTCGCCGGAAAAGGATGCCGCGTCGAAGCCGGCGCCAATTTCGACGCCTTTGGCAGCATTGATGCTCATCATCGCGCTCGCCAGTTCGCTGTCCAATTTGCCATAGACCGGCGCGCCCCATCCGGCCGGTACGCCAGAGGCCTGGACCTCGACCACGGCGCCGACAGAGGAGCCAGCCTTGCGGACCTCATCGAGATAGGTTTCCCATTGCGCCGCCATATTGGCATCGGGGCACCAGAACGGATTGTCGCCCGTGATTGACCAGTCCCAGGCGTCACGATCAATCTTGTGAGTGCCGATCTGAACCACGGCGCCGCGGACCTGGATGTCGTCTCCCAGCACACGGCGCGCGACAGCGCCAGCTGCGACGCGGGACGCGGTCTCACGGGCCGAAGACCGGCCGCCGCCGCGATAGTCCCGGACGCCATATTTCTGGTCATAGGTATAATCGGCATGGCCGGGGCGATAGCGGTCGCGGATTTCAGAATAATCCTTGGAGCGCTGGTCGACATTTTCGATCATCATGCTGATCGGTGTGCCTGTGGTGACCGGGCCATCAGTACGATCATCCTGAAACACGCCGGACAGGAGTTTGACCTGATCCGGTTCACGGCGTTGGGTCACGAAACGGCTGGTGCCGGGACGGCGCTGATCAAGAAATTGCTGCACCCAGGCCGCGTCCAGCGGCAGGCCGGGCGGGCAGCCATCGATGACGCAGCCAAGGGCCGGCCCATGGCTCTCGCCCCAGGTTGTGACGCGAAAGAGATGTCCAAATGTGTTATGCGACATATGGGCCGTTCCGTAGTTGCGGTGTTCGCGGTCTCCTATATGCAAATGCCAAGCCTGCCAAACCCCTAACGGCGCCGACACCCAAATGGAT
>JBCCZH010000222.1:0-5460 GCA_039188075.1 Pseudomonadota bacterium | reverse complement strand
GCCGGGCACTTCGCGTTCGGACAGGATGATCGCATCATCGCCCATTTCCGCGAAGATCAATGCCTTTGCAGCCTCGAGGGACTCAGCGGCAAACATCTTCATTCGCATACGGCACACTCCACTATAGCGAATCGAGTGTTGAGCCGAAATGGTTAACAGAATCTGTCAATTTGTTAGGTTTTTGCAGATCTTAACGATTTGTCAGGGGAAATTCGGGGGCACAAACCGGCTTACCCACAAGACGCGCGACCTGATCAGGACATGGTGATCGCTTTCTGGAAGGCCGGGCGGGCGGAAATCCGGTCGACATAGGCCTTGAGACTAGTCATGTCGTCACTGACGGAGCCGATCCGATTGGACATGAAACAGGCATGGCCCAGCATGATATCGGCGCCGGAAAAGTCGCCGATCAGATAGTCCTTGCCCTCAAGCGCGGCATCGATCGGGGCCAGCGCCTTGGTCAGCAGACGTTGCGCCTGACCCAGAACGTTCGCGTCGCGGCGATCTTCTGGCAGTAGGATGGTTTGCACAACCACCGTATTTACCGGCGGCATCACCATGCCTTCGCAATAGTGAAACCATTGCAGATAATCGGGATAGCGCGTATCACTGACCGTCGGCTTCAAGCCACCATTCTTGTGGCGCTCCAGGACATATTCCACAATCGCCCCGGATTCGAAGATGGAGACATCACCATCTTCCAGAACCGGCACACGCCCGAGCGGGTGGCGTTGTCTGTGTTCATCCGATTTCAGGTCTTTCGGATGAAAGGCCATTTTGTTGATTTCATAAGGCAGCTGCAATTCCTCGAGCAGCCAGACAATCCGTCCGGCGCGGGAATTGGGGGCGAAGTGAAGTTTTAGCATGATCTGTTTCTCTACGTCTCAGGAACCGCGGGCGATTTAGGACCGCCGGTGTCCCTTTTTCTCCAGCCGCCAGCGCAGCGTGTCGATCCGGTCCTGTCCGAAGAAGGGCTCGCCATCCAGAACCATGGTTGGCACGCCCCAATGGCCCGCCGCATCCAAGGCGGCTTGATTGGCTTCCACCTCTGTCATCGGATCATAGGTCGCGATGGCTGCTTCCATATCGGCCAGGTCAAGCCCTGCTGCGGCAACAGCCTCAGCCAGGCGATCGCCCTGATCCCAGCCGGACTCGCCGCCCCAGATCAGATGCGAGACATGATAAGCGAGCTCGATACCCTTGCCACGCCGGGCCGCCTCGACGCCCAGTCCGGTCAGGCGGAAGATATAAGGCTGGTCGTCCGACACTTCGAAGGTCTCGAAATTCTGGACCACCGGATCCGGCACCGGAAATCCGATTTTCATGCCGAGAAACTCGGCCCGACGAAATGAATCCATGATGATGTATTGTGCCGGTTTGCGATCGCCGGAGAACAGCGAGTCCTTGCTCCGCACCGCAATCGGAAGCACCGGTCGGTATTTGATGTCGACGTCAAAATCGTCGCGCAAACGCAGCAGGTCCGGCGTCACCAAATAGGAATAAGGGCTCCGGAAGGACCAGAATACGTCGACTGTGGCTGTCATGGCTGCATTTCCTCTCTCAATGAAGAGTCATTTGAAAGCAGGTAAGTGCTGAGTCTAGGGTGTCGTCGGGTCGGTTTTGCCGTCCGGGTCTAAGCGAAACCCGGAGAACGACCGTCCACAATCTCGCTTAAGGTTACGCCGAGCTGGCCGTCGGCGACAACCAGGCGACCGCGGGCCATCAGGCGGTCAGAGACATAGATGTCGACCAGGTCCGTGGTGCGATTTTCCAGCTCGACAATCTCGCCTTCAGACAGGGACATCAATTCCTCGACCGGCATACGCACTTCGCCCAGCACGACATCGACACGCACAGGGGCGTCCATCAAGCTGGTTTCAAGGGCACGGTTCACAGGGGTCATTTTGATCTCTTGTCTCTCTCTGCGTCGATTCAGACTGTGGGGGAATGGTTGCCGAGAAGTGAATAAATGGGGTCAGCCCTTAAATAAGTCACCTTGCTGATCGATCACAACTGCAGCAAGTCGGCGCACCCGGTCGAGCGCGGCCTGGCGGGCCGCCTCGTCAATCGAGGCTTGCTCGAGACAGGCCGCAAGATCGACGATGCCGGCCAGCACCTGTTTCAGCTCCGAAGACGTCCTGGACAGCACATCAGCCTGTTCGGCCAATGCGTCATTGCGGGCAATGGAGGCGCCGCTGGCCTGCGCGTCCGCCAGCAACAGGGCGAGATCTTCGGTCGACAGCTCGATCGTATCACGCGTGCCTGGCGCCGGGGCGCTGAAATCGCTGGCAAAGGGATAAGGCTCGATTTTTTCGATCCGACGCTTCATTCGACCAGCTCGTCATCTTGCGGGCGGGCGAGAATGTCGCCGCGTTTGACCAGGGTGCGGGCAATGGTCAGGACTTCAGCGCGGGCGGCATCAATCTCGCTGCGACGGACCGGGCCGATCGCGGCAATATCCTCGCGCAGCAAGTCGCCGGCGCGCTGGGTGATGTTCCTGAAGAAGGCCGCTGTCACCTCCGCATCGGCGCCTTTCAGGGCGATGGTCAGCACGGCGCGATCGACATTGACCAGAATGGTCTGCAAGCTGGCCGGATCGAGACGGGCCAGATCGTTGAACGTAAACATCAGGGCGCGGATTTTCTCACCTGCGCCGGGTTCTGCGCCGTCCAGTGCGGACAGCAACGACTGTTCCGACTGGCTGTCGAGTTGATCAAAGATCTGGGCGACATGCGCATGCCCACCGGGATTGGATGTGCTGGCAGTGTTAGGCTGCATCTGTTTGCGAATGGCGCCTTCAAGGGCGGATAGCGCGGTCGGGTGAACCGGTCCAAGATTGAGCAGACGTTTCAGCGCTTCCGTCGCCAGCGTGCGCGGCAAGGCGCGGACAGCATGGGCGGCGGCATCCGGAGCCATTTGCGACAGGATCACAGCAATGACTTGCGGACTTTCATCCTCGAGCAGCTGGACAATCTCTTCCGGTTTGCGGCGTGATACGTCTTGCCAGATGCCATTGCCGGGCGCGGGTGCCGCGCGAACGCCAGACCGCATGGCATCGACATAATCATGCAGAACCCCGCGTTCCGCCTCTGTATCGTCGGGCAATTGTTCCATAGCATTGCTGAGGCGTCCGGCTTCTTCCGGGGATAGAAGCGGCCACACAGATGCAGCCTTGCTACCAAGCGCCCGCATCAGGCGTGCGCTGCGGAACAGGCCTTCATCACTTTGAACGGCAGGGGCAGGCAGGCTCATCTAGTCCTCCGCATAGGACATCCAGTTGCGCACCACTTGCGCCGTTTCATTTGGTTTGGCTTCAGCCAGCGCATTCGCATCATGTTGGTCATGACGGTCGACCTGTGCCGGTGCCGCCAGGCGAGCAGGCGGTTTTGGCGCAACCGTGCGCAGCGGTGGATCCATTTCACGCGGGACAGTCTGGCGCAGGCGCTGAGGCGCCAGGCCCAGAGCCAGAAGCAAAGCCGAGAGCAAGGCGAGGCCAGTCAGTTCCGCGATCTGCAGAGGCGTCAGCGAAGCGCCCACGCCACGTGCAAACGGAAATTTTGTCAGGCTCAGCGTGTCGCGTTCCGGATTGAAGGCCATGGCGGCCGTGAGAACAGTTTCGATCCGTGTGCGCAGCGGGCGAAGATCGGTCGCGAAATCGCCATCAATCATCACCAGCACGGATTTAGGCGAGCTGCCGGTCACCGAGACGCGAACTTTATCTGGTCCGGTAATCGGTTCGAGCAGATAGGTCAGTTCCTGCTCCAAAACCCCGCCCACCGGCTCGGTCTTGCCGCTGCCAAGCACATCATAGGCGCGTAACGCGAAAAGCCCCGCTGCGAGCACAAACGCAGCGAGGACCATGAGGCGTGTGGTGGGCGATCTGTCTTTAACGCTCATCTCTCGACACCAAAGCCCGATACAAAAGCGGGCAATCCGTCACAGAGTGTACGGCTGGCGTCGTAAACGGCGCTTTAACATTCGGGATAAGGCCCGAACGGATTTGGATTTTATCCGGCGCCGCCTGACTTAGCGATATTGTTGCAGGCGGGTCGTCCGCAGGCCCTTGCGGCCATGCTTGGAGTAAAGGGCTCGCCAGCCGGAGAATTCTTCTTCGCTAAGATCATAGCGACGAAGGGCTTCTTCTTCGGTGAGCAATCCGCCCGAAACGGCAGCCACAACTTCGGCCTTGCGACGGGTGACCCAACGGGTAATGCCAGGTTTTGGCAGGTCTAGGAGCGTCAGAGGGCGACCATCCGGGCCGCGCACGCTCAGGGATTGTGCATTCTGCGTCATTCTTTCCACCACTGTTTTACAGTTCATCAAGCCGCTTCTGCAGCCATGGTGGGGTTATACAGGACCCGAATTAAAGCCGGTTTCAGAGCAATCCGAGAATTTTCAAGAAAATTGGAAACAACCCGCGATGAGACGTTAGGAGGCTGTTTGCAAACCTGTTCCGGAATGGGGCAATTATAGACCAGATGCCAATTATTGCTTGGCAAAGCGGGCCAGATCGGCCGCCGTATCGCCGCTAATGTCCGGGCACATATTGATCAAAAGCTCGGCTGCGTGACAGGTTCCGCGCACTTCCCGGCAGCGGGCCGGCACGCCGGCCGCCATCAATCGACGATAAAAAACCAGGCCCTCATCGCGCAGCGGATCGCACTCATTCACGCTGATCATCGTGCGCGGCAGGCCTTTGACATCCTCTGTGCTGGCAAAAAGCGGCCAGGCGAGGGGATCTTTGGCTTCAAAAGCCTCCATGCCATAAGCCATTGCGCCGCGATTGCTGTGCAGCCCAAGCAGGATGCCATTATTCTCTATTGAAGACTGCAAATCATCCTGCGGCCATTGTCCAGCAATGTAAGGGCAAAGCGCATAAAGGCCGCTGACCAGACCAATATCGCCTTCTTGCTTGAGCTTCAGACCCGTCGCCAGGGTCAGATTACCACCGCCACTTTCACCAGCAATGACTATCTTGCCAGGATCGATGCCGAGCATATCAGCTTGCTCATGCAGCCAGCGGAATCCGGAAACGCAATCGTTCAGGCCCGCCGGGAAGGGCGCGACTTCTGACGCCGACGAGGGCATCAGTGCGTTGCGAAAATCGACCATGGCGACCGCTACACCATTGGCTGCAATGATTTTTGCCCAGGCACGGTAATTTCCGTAGAAACAGGAAAGGGTCATCATCCCGCCGCCGTGAATATAATAGACGCAAGGCACCGGGTCCGAACCTTCAGGCCGTACGAAGCGCAACTTGATTGTGTTGCCATCCGGCTGTGACGTAAATTCGTGTTCGGTAATCGCCAGACCGGCCGATGGCGCCACGGCTTCATTGTCCGCCATTTCAAGCACCATCCGGATCTGCTCCGCGACGGCTTTCGCTTCCGGGGTGTTGGCTTCCGCCAGCTGGGCGTCTCGTGAGACGACATCCGTTTCCTGGGTCGGACTCGGCAGCAG
>JBCCZH010000221.1:0-5537 GCA_039188075.1 Pseudomonadota bacterium | reverse complement strand
GGATAAATGAAAGCGGCCGAAAAGCTTCCCGTAGAGTATATCGAAGCCAATAATGATGATGGCGATCCCGTCGTCACCTTGATTGGGGCCGACATTTCCGAAGCCTATCTCGATGATGCTGAACCGAGCCCGACCATGGCCGCGCTTGGACGGTTCTGGACGCGTATTATCAAGACCGCGAAATTTGGTTTGGTGCTGGCGCTGGTCGGTGGCTATCCAGCCATGATCGCGATGAGCCATAAAGTCGACTCCAGCGCTGTGGTCCTGTCTTCCGCGACGCCCTGGTATTCCAATGATACCGGCACAGCGATGACCCTGCTCGGGCGGGAACTGACAGTGGCCGGCTGGGCCAATGACCGGTCCTGGTGGCACCCACAAGCGCAACTCACTGCACTGCCAGCCTGGCAGGACGGCATAACCGGTGCGCTTTCCGAATATACAGTTCTGGCCGCAGAGCATGCCGCGCAAGCGCCAGGGTCGCCGGATACAGATCTTCTGGCTGCGGCCCGTCTGCTCGCGCCAGCTCAGGAAGCTGAAGCCATTCCGCGCCTCAATGCGGCGGCTGAAGCCTTGCAGAGCTATGAAGGGCGACTGTCTCGCGGGCTTGCTGCCCAGCCTAAAGGGCTTGGCGTTTTCCTCGACGAGCTCAATCTCTATCAGCGCTGGTCGATTGAAGCTCAGGCCAATCTTCGGTCCAGCGCCGATCGGGCCGAAGGCTGGCCCGCCTCGCGTCAGGATATCCAGGCGCTCTATCAATCCCGTGCCCGCGCACAGGTCGCGTCGCAATTGCTGATGTCTTCCCTGATCCAAGAACCCGAACTTGTCCGCAGCCGGAGTGCTCGTGAGGCGCGCGATCGTGCGATCTTCGCCTGGCGCCGCGCCGCGACGTTTGATCCGCTGATTGTTTCCAGCCAGGCTGGAACCGGTGCTTTCCTGTCAGATCATCCAGCTGCGATGATGTACTATCTGTCGGAGATCGATACGGCGACAGCCGACTTTGTCGACGCTTTGGAAAAGCAGGATGCCGAGGTGATTTCGGTCGCCGATGCCAGCGCGGCTGAGTAAACCGCGCCGCACTGCCTTGATTTAGGGCCCCTCACAGCTCATCTATGCCGAGACAATCGCTCTAAAGGAAAGATCGACCGGCCATCATGTTTATCCAGACTGAACCGACTCCCAATCCGGACACGTTGAAATTTCTGCCCGGCCAAACCGTCACCGGAACGACCGGACCGTATGATTTTGCCTCGATTGATGAAGCCGGCACCAGCCCGCTGGCCCAGGCCCTGTTTCAGGTTCAGGGCGTCACGCGCGTCTTTCTCGGCAGCGACTTTGTCTCCCTGAGCAAGGACCCGGACGCCGATTGGAAACATGTGCGTCCGATGGCGTTGGCTGCGATCATGGATCATTTTGTCGCCGGACTGCCAGTCATGGCGACGGATGGCCTCGTCGCTGTGGCCCCCGACGAGGGTGCGTCCGCGGATGATTATGAAGGCGAGACGGCTGAGATTGTCGGTGAGATTATTGAGCTGATCGAAACCCGCGTGCGACCGGCCGTGGCGCAGGATGGTGGCGACATCGTCTTTCACGGCTTTGATGACGATACCGGGATTGTACACCTGGCCATGCGCGGCGCCTGTGCCGGATGCCCGTCCTCCACGATGACGCTGAAACAAGGCATTGAGAACATGCTCAAAGCCTATGTGCCGGAAGTCACCGCGGTTGAGGCCGCGCTTTAAAAGACCACGTATAACTTGACTTACGTGCGGCCGATGGGTGAGGCGGCTGCATGAGCGCGAACCTGTTCCCCATCGCATTATGCTTATTGTCCGCCATTACCGTGGCGGCCACCAACCTGTTTGTGAAACGGGGCGGGGATGTCTTGTCGACCCGCATGATCGTGTCGATCGCCATGATGCTGAGCGTCGTGCCCTTCCTGCCTTTTGTGCCGATGCCAACGCCAGCGATCTGGGGTGCCCTGGCCATCTCGGTTGTGGTCCACTGGTTCTATCAGTTCGCGATGATCAGGGCTCTGCACCGCGGCGATCTCTCTTTGGTCTTCCCGGTCATGCGTGGCCTGGCGCCGCTGCTCACCGCGATCACGGCAACGGTGATCCTGCAGGAGACGCCGAGCGTCTATGGCTGGATGGGCCTCCTGCTGGCGACGGGGGCGCTGATCATGTTCGCCATGCCCGAGGAGAAAGGCGGCAAGCATCCGCCGATCAAACAGGCTGCGCTGTTCTGGGCCATGGTAACGGCGCTCGGCATTGCCTTCTATTCCGTCGCCGATGCAAACGGGACGCGTCTGGCGGCAGATACGCAGACGCTGTTCACCTTCGTGGTCTGGCTGTTCATGCTGGACTGGATCGGAATCACTGCTGCGATGGCGTGGGTGCGGCGCGGCAAGGTCTGGTCCGACATCGCCCCGCAAATCCGCGATGGCACGATTGGCGGACTCCTCGGCACGATCTCTTATGGTGCGGCCTTGTGGGCGTTCACGTTGACGGAGGCCGCCAATGTCACCGCAATTCGCGAGACGTCTGTTGTCTTTGGCGCGATTTTCGGGGCCGTCTTTCTGAAAGAGGCGTTTGGGCCGCGCCGGATTGCAGCCGCCAGCGCCCTGGCATTCGGGTTAATGTTACTGGAATTCGCGCCTTAACCCTGTTTTGGCACAGTCAGTGCTAGACCCGGTTCCATGAAGCTTTTGCGCCATCTTGCCGGCTATCTACCGGTTAACATCGCCAGCGGCCTGGCCGCCTTTGGTGGGGTCTATGTGTTCACCCGTCTTCTGGGCGCGGATGAGTATGGCCGTTACGCGCTGATGTTCTCTGTGATGACGCTGGTCCATATGCTGTCTCTGACCGCAGCAGAGGCGGCGGCGTTTCGCTTTGCTGGCGAAGCCGAGGCGAAGAAGAGCCAGGCCGATCATCTTCGCACCACATTGTCACTGACCTTCCGGTCGATGATTGTTGCGGCCGCTTTGATTGGCGCGCTGGCCATCGGGTTCCAGAAACTGCCGGAGTATCTTGAAATCCTGCCCTGGATCGCGCTGCTGATTCCGATCAATTCCTTGATCCAGATGGCGCTGGAATCGCATCGCGCGGGCGAACGGGTTGGACGCTACGCCTTAATATCGACCACCCGCATTCTGGGTGGTTTTCTACTCGGCGCCCTGATTGCCTGGCAAACCGGCTTTGGCGCAGCCTCTCCCTTTATCGGTTTGACCATTGCAGGCGTCTTCTGGGCGATCAGCGAAACCCGCTGGCTGGTGCGACAGGCCAAAGGCGGCCGGACGGATCCCGGGCGTCGGCGGGCCTATTTGATGTATGGCGCCCCGATCGCTGCGGCGCTGGTGCTGGACCTGATCCTGTCTGCCGCTGACCGGTTCCTGATTGTCGCTTTCCTCGACGAAGCCGCGGTCGGCGAATATGCCGCTGGCTATGGCGTCGCCGACAAGTCTGTTCTGCTGATTTGTGCCTGGGCAGCCATGGCGGCAGCGCCTCTGGTCATGGCCGCTTATGAGCGCGGTGGACCCAAAGCCGCAGCAGAGGAGTCGCGTGGTCTGATCCGGACACTTCTATTGCTGGGCATTCCGGCAGCAACTGGCCTGGCCCTCGTCGCGACTCCGCTTTCGGAAGCCCTGATCGGCGAGGCCGTGCGCGATGGCGCCCGTCAGATCATTCCCTGGATCGCTTTTGCCGGTCTGCTCAATGGCCTGATTATTCATTATTATTCCGAGGTGTTCAATCTGACCCACCGGACCGGGGAATTGGCGCTGCTCATGTCAATCCCGGCATTGTCCAATATCGGGCTCAATCTGGTTTTGATCCCGCAATTTGAATTGCTCGGCGCGGTCATTGCCACTCTGGCCAGCTATGTGCTTGGGCTGGCCGTCCTGGCTGCGCGTGGCAATCGACTGATCGCCTTGCCGATGCCGCTGGCCGATCTCTTCAAGACAGGACTCGCCGCGGCAAGCATGGCACCCGTCATCTGGATCATGCCGACATTGGGCGGCTGGCCGGAATTGTTCCTTAAAATCGCCGCAGGCGGAACCATATATGGGATCATGGCGTTCGCGCTTGACGCTGGCGGCGCTCGCGGCTTTGTGAGGGACAAACTCGCATCCAGAGGACACGCATCTGCGTAAGAGATTATATGAGCGAACAAAATAGCGATCTTGGCACTGCGGCCGACAAGGCCAATCAAATCTGGGCAGATCTGATCCCGGTCATTGCATTTGTCGGATTGTACAACATCATCCGAATTGCGGATCTCGATATTAATCTCGCGATTGGCGGTTTTGATCTGGCGATTAACCGCGATACGGCATTGTATTGGGCGACCGGTGTTCTGATCGTCGCAACTCTCGGAGTGATTGTTCAGAAGCGGTTGAACAAGGAGCCGATCCCGCTTTTCCTCTTAATGAGTGCGGGAATTGTCGGGACATTTGGGGTTATCGGCATCGTCCTGCAGGACAAAGGCTTCATCTATGCCAAACCGACCATTCAACAGCTGGTTCTAGCCTCAATTATTTTAGGCAGCCTGGCGATTGGCAATAATATCTGGAAGGTGATGTTCGAGAAGGTGTTTTCACTACCGGACAGAATCTGGGACGTGTTTGCCATGCGCTGGGCGGGCTATTTTGTCGCCATGGCCTTCGCGAACGAGTTTATTTGGCGCTACTTCGCGCCGGGTCTCGAAACGCCGCTCAACATTCTCGGGTTTCAATGGGCGCCGGCTGGGGTGTACGATCTGTTCGGGATCGAATTCGGAAGCCGAAATGCAGAAGATATCTGGGCGACTTGGTGGAAGTTAGGCACCTGGTTCATCACGGTCGCATTCATGATCGCGAACACGCCCTTAATGCTGAAACATATCGAGCAAGAAGCCGAACCTGAACCTAACGCGTAAGCGCGTCCGTGCCTGGCGGATTGGCGAAGGGTGCGAAGGTGGCCTGATGCCGTGTCTCCGCATAATGCGTCAGCGCCCAGACCACGGTCGGAAAGGCCAGTTCCGACCACGGAATATCTTTCCAGTCGACCAGTTTAACCTCCTGACTTTCCGGTCCAACGCCATAATCGCCGAGAAGCCGAGCCCGAAACATGACTTGAACCTGGCCGATGCGGGGAACCGAATAGACCGCCAGTAAGCGATCAATCTCAATATCGGCCAGCGCTTCTTCCTGCGCTTCGCGTTGCGCCGCTTCCTCCACCGACTCACCAAGTTCCATAAATCCCGCGGGCAGGGTCCAGAACCCTTTTCTTGGCTCGATATCGCGCTTGCAGAGCAGAATCTGTTCGCCTTTCAAAACCACCGATCCAGCGACGATTTTCGGGTTCTGATAGTCGATGAAATCACAGCGCTGACAGACCCGTCTTTCCTTGTCATCGCCTGGTGGGATCTCCAATGCGAATTCGGGCGCTGATTTCACTGTCATTTTTCTGTCAGCCTCTCGCTTTATGGGAGAATTCAATTGATCTGCACACGGTAATTTTGCTTTTAACGTGTATAAGGGCTGGACTAGGAACTAAGGCGGC